>JAOPXA010000082.1 GCA_025965395.1 Nocardioidaceae bacterium
GAGCACCTCGCTGCCGAGGGTGCTGAGGCGGTCAGCATCTCGACGCCGGCAAGCACCCACTCAAGCCTCACTGACACGGCGATCGAGCTGGGCATGTCCGTCGTGTGCGACAAGCCCTTCGCGCTCAACGCCCTCGCTGCGCGGCATTCGGTCGAGCTTGCCGAGGCGAGCGACGTCGTACTCAGCCCGTATCAGAACAGGCGTTGGGATTCGGAATTCCTGACTATCCAGACGCTCGTCGCCAACGGCTCGCTCGGTGAGGTCCGCCGGCTCGAGTCGCGCTTCGAACGGTTCGCACCGGAGAGAGGTCCCGGTGCGTCGGGCGGCGGGACGCTGACCGACTTCTGCAGCCACCTGGTCGATCAGGCACTCGTCCTGCTGGGTCCGGTGGAGTCGGTCTATGCCGAGTTCCGGCTACTAGAGACCGGCCTGGACGATGATGTCTTCGTCGCCCTGCGCCACGCCAACGGGGCACGTTCGCACATCTGGGGCAACTGGCAGCAACACGCTCCGGGGCCGCGCTTTCGCGTCACGGGAACCAACGGATCATTGATCCTCACCACTGCCGATACCCAAGAGGATTCACTCATCGCCGGCATCCCCGAGGTCACCAGTGCCGGCTGGGGGTCGGAGGCAGTCTCTGATCGGGACACGCTCTTCACGGCCGCCGGTTCGGCGATCGTCCCTCTCGAACGCGGCTCCTGGGACACGTACTATCCGGCCTTTGCTCGCGCTGTCCGTGGCCTCGGACCTTCACCCGTCAACGCCTGGGACGCTGTCGACACGGCGATCGTCCTCGATGCAGCGCACCTCAGTGCCAGCACGGGGAAGACCGTCGACATCACTCCCGCCGAGAGGACGACACCATGACCGACCGTACGCTCCTCACCACGCTGGAGGAGCAAGAGAGCCGACTCGTCTTCGCGCACTTCGACGAATCCACCGCATGGAGTCTCGGCGTCGCCCTCCGGGAAGCCGCCCTCGCGGACAACCTCCCGGTGGCCATGTCGATCAGACGCAACAGCCAACATCTCTTTCACGCCGCTTTGCCCGGCTCGTCGGCTGACAACGACGCATGGTTGGCCCGCAAGTGCGCGGTTGTCGACCGGTATGGCCAATCGTCGCTTCGCGTGGGTGAGCAGTTCCGGATCAAGGGCGGTTCATTCGACGTGGACTCGCGCCTCGACACGCAGCTGTTCGCGGCCCACGGCGGGGCATTCCCGATTCTCGTACGCGGCACGGGCTGCATCGGCACAGTGGCCATCTCTGGCCTTCCCCAGCTGGACGACCACCAACTCGTCGTCGACACCCTCGAAGCCTTCCTCCCACAACTCCGCTGAGAGTGACGTTTTGGTCACGAATCGCCGCACCGAGACGACCAAAACGTCACTCTCAGCGGAGGACTCAGCGCGCCAGCGGAAGCGATCCCCCAGGGATGGCGTCGAGCAGCCTCCGCGTGTAGTCCTCCCTGGCTGAGTTGAACACCTGATCCACGCTCGCGGCCTCGACGACACGACCGTCTTGCATCACCAGGACGTCGTCGGCAATCTGACGCACCACCGCCAAGTCATGGGTGATGAACAGATAGCTCAAGCCCAGCTCGGCCTGCAGATCGTTCAACAGGGTCAGGATCTGCGCCTGCACCAGGACGTCGAGCGCGGAAACGGCCTCATCGCAGATCACGACCTCCGGCTTGAGGGCCAGCGCACGCGCAATCGCGATGCGCTGTCGTTGCCCCCCCGAGAGCTCATTGGGGAATCGGCGGACGGTCGACGCGGGCATCGAGACCTTGTCGAGCAGGTCGCGGACGATCGCCTCGCGCTCCGTGCGCGTACCGATTCCGTGGGTGCGCAATGGCTCCTCGATCGTGCGATAGATCGAGTACGAAGGGTCGAGCGATCCATAGGGATTCTGGAAGATCGGCTGCACCTGGCGCCGGAATGCAAGGAGCTTCTTGCCCCGCAGGGTGGTGATATCGACCCCGTCGAACTCGACCGAACCGCTCGTGGGCTCCAGCAGCGCCAGCACCATGCGCGCGACAGTCGACTTGCCTGATCCAGACTCACCCACGATGGCGGTGGTCGTCCCACGCTTGAGTGCGAACGACACGTCATCGACGGCCACGAAGTCGGTCGAGCTGCCCGGCCGCGCACCCCGCAGCTTGAAGCTCTTCGTCAGGCTCTTCGCGACAAGAACGTCGTCCTTGCCTTCGCCGAACGTATGGTCAGACGCCGCGATCTCCTCCGCCGTCTGCACAGCCTGCTCCCGCACCTCGGCCCGGGCGATCTGAGATGACAGCCGTTGCGACGCAAGCGACGGTGCCGAAGCCACCAGCCGCTTCGTGTACGGGTGTTGCGGATCCTGCAGGATCTCGCGCGCCGGTCCCGACTCGACGACGCTGCCTTTGTACATCACCACGAGGTGGTCGGCGCGTTCAGCGGCGAGGCCCAGGTCATGCGTGATCAGCAGCACCGCGACGCCCAGAGTGTCCGTGAGGCCATCGAGGTGATCGAGGATCTGCTTCTGGACGGTCACGTCGAGGGCCGATGTCGGCTCGTCGGCGATGAGCAGCTTGGGGCGCGCCGCCAGACCGATCGCGATCAGCGCGCGTTGACGCATACCTCCGGAGAACTCGTGTGGGAACTGACGCGCCCGCCGCTCAGCGTCGGGCAGCCCGGCCTCGGCCAGCAGTTCGATGACCCGCTTGTCAGCTGCTTTCCCCTTGGCGATCCCGTTGGCGACAAGCGCTTCCTTGACCTGCGCACCAATCCGCCATACGGGATTCAGGTTGGTCATTGGGTCCTGCGGGACGAGCCCGACCGAGGAGCCGCGCAACGCGAGGATCGCGTCCTTCTTGGCGCCGGCGACGTTCTTGCCCTCGAACAGGATCTCGCCACCCGTCACGCGACCCGTGCCCGGCAAGAGGTCGATGATCGCGTGGGCCGTCGTCGACTTGCCCGACCCCGACTCGCCCACGATGGCGACGGTCTGGCCCGGATAAATCGTGAGGTTGACGCCGCGGACCGCCGGTATGTCGTTCTTGCCGGCCCGGAACGTCACGTCGAGATCTTTGATCTCCAACAGCGGCTCGTCGCTCATCGCTTCCTCGCCTTCGGGTCAAGGGCATCTCTCACGGCATCTCCCAGGAGGATGAAGCTGAGCACCGTGACCGCGAGAGCTCCCGCGGGATAGAAGAGCACGCCGAGATGGTCCCCGCCTCGTATGAGTGACTGCGCCTGCGCAATATCGGCGCCCCACGACACGATGTTGGTCGGCAACCCCAGCCCCAGGAACGACAGCGTCGACTCGGCGACGATGAAGATCCCCAGCGACACCGTTGCGGTCACGATCACCGGCGCCAGAGAGTTCGGGACGACGTGACGGACGAGGTTGCGGCGCCGCGTCGCACCGATGGCTGTGGCCGCGTCCACATACTCGGCGTTCTTGACCGACAGCACCGCACCACGCATGATGCGCGCAATCTGCGGCCAGCCAAACAATGCCAGCGCCAGGATCACCGGCGTCACCGAGATCCAGAAGCCCTCGGAGTCTGGCCCGGAGTTCTTCAAGACCTGGAGGATCACGATGGCCGCGAGCACGAGGGGAATCGCGAAGAAGATGTCGGTGAGGCGCGAGAACAACGCATCGACCCAGCCGCCGAAGAAGCCAGCCAGCGCGCCCAGCACGCCACCGACCAGCACCA
>JAOPXA010000091.1 GCA_025965395.1 Nocardioidaceae bacterium
TCCCGAAGAGCTGCGCAACGCCTTCGAGGGTGACCTCAAGGCAGCACTCAAAGACGCCTATCCAGCCAGCGCGCACGGCACCGTTTTTCCTTTCCGCCGGGTGTTTGTCGTGGCGGTTCGGATAGCCCGATAGGCTAGATCCGAACAATCCCCTTTCGTCTAGTTGGCAGGACACCAGATTTTGGTTCTGGGAACCGAGGTTCGAATCCTCGCGGGGGAGCTTCAGAACTGAGCGACGGAGAGGCATCGTGAGCGAACTGGTGACCTCGATCGTCCTCGCTGCCGGTGCCGGCACGCGGATGAAGTCACAGCGCGCCAAGGTGCTCCACGAGCTAGGTGGGCGCAGCATGGTCGCGCACGCCATCGGAGCCGTACGAGACGCGGGCGCTGACGCCGTGATTGCGGTGATCGGTCACGACCGCACCCAGGTTGCTGACCACATCGCTGCGTTCGACTCCTCCGTCTCCTTTGTCGTTCAGAAGGAGCAGAACGGCACCGGTCACGCAGTCCAGGTCGCTCTCGATTCGTTGGGCCCCGACGTTGAGGGCACGATCCTCGTCACCTACGCCGATGTGCCGTTGCTCGAGTCGGCCACGCTCGTCGAGCTGCTGCGCCAGCATGACGTCTCCGATCGTGCTGTCACCATCCTGACCGCCGAGCTCAACGATCCCGCGGGCTACGGCCGCATTGTTCGTGACGCGGCGGGCGACGTGTCCGCCATCGTCGAGCACAAGGACGCCACGACGGCCGAGCTGATGATCCGTGAGGTCAACAGCGGCATCATGGCGCTCGACAGCGCGTTCCTGCGCGACGCATTGAATCGCCTCGACACCGACAACTCGCAAGGCGAGCTCTACCTGACGGACGTCGTGGCGATCGCCGCGGCGGGCAACGCGGGTGCGGGCGCCTACATGATCGACGACGTGTCGCAGACCGAAGGCGTCAACGATCGCGTGCAGCTCGCTCGCTTGGCCGGCGAGCTCAACCGACGCACCCTCGACGTATGGATGCGCAGTGGCGTGACGGTCGTCGACCCGACCAGCACCTGGGTTGACGTCGACGTGCGACTCGGCACCGATGTGACCCTGCTGCCCGGCACTCAGCTGCTTGGAGCGACCACGGTCGGCGAGGGCGCGACGGTCGGACCCGACACCACGCTGCGGGACGTCGTGGTCGGCGCCGGAGCCACCGTTATCCGTACGCATGGCGCGGAGTCCATCATCGGCGCGCGGGCGCTGGTCGGCCCTTTCGCCTACCTGCGACCCGGGACCTCGCTCGGCGCCGGAGCCAAGATCGGCACGTTCGTCGAGACCAAGAACGCCACCATCGGCGACGGGGCCAAGGTGCCTCACTTGTCGTATGTGGGCGATGCCGAGATCGGTGAGGGCACCAACATCGGGGCGGGCACGATCTTTGCCAACTTCGACGGTGTCTCCAAGCACCGGACGACCGTGGGCAAGCACGCGCGCACGGGTTCGGACAACGTCTTCGTCGCGCCCGTCGTCATCGGCGATGGCGCCTACACGGCCGCTGGATCGGTGATCCGCAAGGACGTACCACCGGGGTCCCTCGCACGCAATGAGGCCCCCCAACGGAACTTTGCCGACTGGGTCGGACAGAATCGGCCAGACACCGAGGCCGCGCGCGCGGCTCAGGATGCTGAGGAGAGCAGTGACTAGCGTAAAACGGGCAACAGAGAAGAACATGATGCTCTTCGCAGGTCGAGCACACCCCGTGCTGGCCGACGAAGTGGCCAATCTCCTGGAGATCGGTCTGGTGCCCACCACCGCCTACGACTTCGCCAACGGTGAGATCTACGTACGTTTCGAGGAGTCCGTGCGCGGTTGCGACGCTTTCGTGATCCAGAGCCACGCCGCTCCGATCAACGAGGCGATCATGGAGCAGCTGATCATGATCGACGCGCTCAAGCGTGCCTCTGCCAAGCGCATCTCGGTGATCCTGCCGTTCTACGGCTACGCCCGCCAGGACAAGAAGCACAAGGGACGCGAGCCGATCTCGGCTCGGCTCATGGCAGATCTATTCCTCGCCGCTGGCGCCGACCGCCTGATGACAGTCGATCTGCATACGGACCAGATCCAGGGCTACTTCGATGGCCCCGTCGACCACTTGCTTGCGATGCCCATCCTTGGCCGTTACGTCAAGAAGAAGTACGGCAAGAAGCCGCTCTCGGTCGTCTCACCCGACGCGGGCCGTATCAAGGTCGCTGAGTCGTGGGCTGCCGAGTTGGGCGGAGTGCCGTTGGCCTTCATCCACAAGACACGCAACACGAGCAGGCCCAACGAGACCAAGGCCAATCGCGTTGTCGGCGAGGTAGAGGGTCGCGTATGTGTGCTCGTCGATGACCTCATCGACACCGGTGGAACGATCGTCCAGGCGGCCGAGGCGCTGATGGCTGCTGGGGCTGCCGACGTCATCATCATCGCGACCCACGCGGTCTTCTCTGGACCTGCGGTCGACCGGCTCAAGAACTCGCCGGCCTGCGAGATCATCGTGACCAACACCCTTCCGCTGTCGGACGACAAGCGCTTCGACAAGCTCACCGAGCTGTC
>JAOPXA010000114.1 GCA_025965395.1 Nocardioidaceae bacterium
CGACCACCGTTTTCCTGGCCAGCGAGCTGGGAAAGCCGCTCTTGGTCGAGGGACCTGCAGGTGTGGGCAAGACCGCCCTGGCGCAGGCGGTAGCGGACGCAACCGACTCGCCGCTTGTTCGTTTGCAGTGCTACGAAGGGGTCGACGAGGCACGCGCGCTGTATGAGTGGAACCACGCCAAGCAGCTGCTCCGCATCACCGCGGGACGTGACGAGGCGTGGGATGACACGCGCACAGACATTTTCAGCGAGGAATACCTGCTCACGCGTCCGCTGCTTCAAGCCATCCGCAACACCGAGCCAACGGTCTTGCTGATCGATGAGACCGACAAGGCGGACGTCGAGATCGAGGGACTCCTTCTGGAGGTGTTGGGCGACTTCCAGATCACGATTCCCGAGCTCGGCACGATCAAGGCGAAGCACCGCCCCTTCGTGGTGCTGACCTCCAACGCCACGCGCGAACTATCGGAAGCACTTCGCCGTCGTTGCCTCTTCTTGCATGTCGATTTTCCTGATGCCGACCTGGAGCAACGAATTGTCCGCGCCAAGGTGCCCGAGCTGGACGACGTGCTCGGGGGGTCGCTCATCCGCGTCATCAACGCGCTTCGCACCATGCCGTTGCGCAAGGCTCCGTCGGTGTCGGAGACGATCGACTGGGCCAGGACCCTGATCGCGCTCGGCGCGAACACCCTCACCGAGGACGTCATCCAGGAGTCCCTCGGTGTGATCTTGAAGCATCAGGACGACATCGCCAAAGCTCAGAAGCTGCTCAAGCTGGATGAAGTGCTTTAGGCCATGGCCGAGGTCGAGGCGGGACTGCCGCACAGGCTCGTCGAATTCGTCAGCGCGCTTCGGCGCAAGGGCATCACGACAGGGACCAGCGAGACGGTCGATGCCGCGGCAGTGATCAGCGTGCTGGGTATGGGCGACCGAAACCTGCTCCGCGAAGGGCTCGCCGCGGCGCTGGTGCGGCGCGGCGGTCAGCGCGATGTCTTCGACCTGACGTTCGACCTCTACTTCCCCGTGGCGATGGGTGCGACGGAGGATGCTCGCACGATCCCGGTGACCATGGACGTCACCGAAATTCGCCACGACATGGTCGAGGCCTTGGCGACCGGCGATATTGCCAGCCTTGAGAAGCTCGCGGCTATTGCGGTCGAGGTTCTCGGCCAGCTGGGGGTCAAAGGCGAGTTGGTGGGCGGATGGTCGGCCTATCAGACCCTCGATCGCTTGCAGCCGCAGACGTTGGTGGCACCAGCGCTCAGCGCACGCGAGGGCCTCGGCCTCGCTCAGAGCGGCTTCGCCGAACGGCTCGCTCGCGACGAGATCCGCCAGCAGATTGCCGCGTTCAGGGAGATGGTGGCGAGCGAGGCCCGTCGCCGCACGGCAGAGCTGCGCGGTCGTGAGCGCATTCACAACCATGCCGTACGCCTCAGTAGTGAGCGGATCGACTTCTTGAGCGCCAACGCGACCCAGCTTGAAGAGCTTCGCCGCACCGTGCGACCGCTGTCGCGCAAGCTTGCCACGAGGCTTTCAGCGAAGCGCCGTCGCCGCAACCGCGGCAGCATCGACATCCGGAAGACGCTTCGGCGTGCCATGTCGACCGGTGGGGTGCCGATGCGTCCCGCATACGCCAAGCCTCACCCGACTCGGCCCGAACTGGTGCTCCTGTGCGACGTCTCGGGGTCGGTGTCAGGCTTTTCGAACTTCACCATGCTGCTCGTCCAGGCCATGAGCGGTCAGTTCAGCAAGATCCGCGTCTTTGCGTTCATCAATGCCATGGCAGAAGTCACCGATCTCATCAAGGACGAGACCGGAGATTTGTCCAAGCGGATCGGCGCAGAAGCGAAGATCACCAAGTGGCACACGAGCAGTGACTACGGGGAGGCCTTCGGCGACTTCGCCGCCGACCACCTGTCGGCGGTGGGCCCCCGCACTGCCGTGCTGATCCTGGGCGATGCCCGCAACAACAATCAACGGCCCAACTTCGATGCGCTCCACCGCATCTCTTCGTCGGCGAGGCGCACCTTCTGGCTCAATCCGGAGGATTCGAGCAAGTGGGGGCTCGGAGACTCGATTGCGCTCGAGTACGCAGACGTCGTCGAGATGCACGAGTGCCGCAATGTCGAACAACTCTCGCAGTTCGTGTCACGTCTCCTGCCCGTATGAGCTTCGAGGTTCGCCAGCCTCGTTTAGGTGCTGCGTGGCCAAGGGTGGATAGTTGAGGGCATGCCCGCAGACTCCCTGGAATCTCCATCCGACGGCTACTTCGAGGAGCTGCCTGAATCGGAGTGTGCCGCGCTCCTCAGCACGACGACCGTCGGAAGGATCGCCTTCGCAAGCACGCACGGGCAACAGCTCCTGCCGATCAACTTCGTGGTTCTCGACGCCCACGTCTACTTTCATACGGCCGTCAACAGCGTCCTCGACGAGCTGGCAGAGGGCGCGAGTGACGTTGCCTTCGGTGTGGACTTCCACGATGACCTGTTCCAGATCGGTTGGAGCGTGCTTGTCCAAGGCTCAACGGCCCAAGTCGTCGACGAAGAGCAGATCGCCCAGCTGAGTGAGCTCTCGCGGCTGAAGCCGTGGGCGGCGGGCATACGCACGGTCTTGGTCAAGCTCACGCCCCGACACATCTCCGGCCGCAAAGTCTCGCAACACTGAGCGTGGATAATCTGACGTACGGGGTACGTTCGACCTGTTCGGACTGACTCAATTTTTCTCACCATGGGAGTGGTTTACGTGAAGAAGCTCATTGTGCTCGTGGCAGTAGCGGTGGGATATGTGCTTGGCGCTCGCGCTGGCAGAGAGCGGTACGAACAGATCAAGCGTCGCGCTCTCAAGCTCTGGAACAGCCCTTCGGTGCAGCAGAAGGTCGACGAGGCTGAAGGCGTCGTCAAGCACAAGGCGTCCGATGTGGGCGCCAAGGTCGCCGATGCTGCCTCGTTCGCGGGCGCCAAAGCCGCAGGCGTCGCCTCCGACGTAGGCACCAAAGTGGCCGACAAGGTCGGTCTTACCCACAAGAGCGACGACTTCGAAGTCATCGTTCCTGAAGACGCTGATCCGTTTCCTGCCCCGGTCGTGAAATAGCGGTCTTCGATTCATCGCCGAGGCCGACGGCCCAGGCAATCCAGCCCCAGCCGATCGCGAGAGCGGCCATGGCCAACGCGCCTTTGGGCCAGTAGATGTGTTCTTGCCAGAACACGACGCTGGCAGTGACCACGACGATACTCCCGCCGATGGAGCGCACGGGTGCCTTCGCGAGGGCGCAGACGACGGCCACCATCGTGGCACCGATGAACGCGTAAGAACCCACCTCGCCCAGCGTGCTCGCAAGCCGGAACAGCACTCCGATGCCGGTCTTGTGGTCGTGCTTCAAGCCACCCGCGCCGATGCCGGCCAGGACGTCGAGTGCGCTGTAGAACGCGGCGTAGACGTAGCCGAGGACCAGCGCGAGACGCCCGGCTCGCTGATCCACTGACCGCGCGACGAGCCACGGACCGAGCGCAAGCAGCGGGAACAAGGGAAGCAACGCGATGTGCAGGTTGCGCCAGTACAGGGATGAGTCGTGGGTGAGCGGACGCGGATGGGTCACGCCGAGAACGGCGATGATCACGGGCGGCGCGATCACGGCGCCGAACAGGAGAGCCTTCTTGGTCACCACTCGATTGAGCCTAGGCGAGATCGCGCAATCTCGCGGGTCAGACCATGAGGGTCAGGCGACCACGGCGTCGCTGAGCCTGCCCCGGATGAGGGTCTCGGCGTCACTGACGATGCGTTCGATGAGCTCAGCAACCGTCGGGATGTCCGTGATCAGGCCCTGCACGAGTCCCACAGCCCAGGTTCCGATCTCGAGGTCGCCCGTCTCGTAGACCTGGCGGCCCCGCGTGCCGATGACAAGATCGCGAATGTCTTCGAACTGTGCGCCATTCTCGAGGCGTTCGACGACCTCACGGCTGACCGAGTTGCTGACGACGCGCGACGTGTTGTTGAGCTGTCGCAAGATGTGCACCGTGTCGAGTTCGCTGTTGTCGACGATGGCTTGCTTGACGTTCTGGTGGACCGGCGCCTCGGCGGTGCACATGAAGCGCGTACCCATGTTGATCCCGTCAGCACCGAGAGCCAGCGCGGCAACGAGTCCTTGGCCGTCGGCGAACCCCCCTGAGGCGATGAACGGGATGGTGAGTGCGCGCGCCGCGGCAGGGATCAACACCAACCCGGGGATGTCGTCTTCGCCCGGATGCCCGGCGCACTCGAGGCCATCGATGCTCACTCCGTCAACGCCCAGCTTTTCGGCCTTCAGCGCGAACCGCACGCTCGTGCACTTGTGAAGCACCTTCACGCCTGCGGGCTTGAAGACCGCGACGTGTTCGGCCGGATTTGATCCTGCGGTCTCGACGATCTTGATGCCGGACTCGATGATGGCCTCGCGGTACTCGGCATACGGGGGCGGATTTACCGAGGGAAGGATCGTCAGGTTGACGCCGAAGGGCTTGTCCGTCATGGTGCGGCAGCGTTCGATCTCGGTGACCAGCGCCTCGGGGGTGGGCTGGGTCAACCCGGTGAGCAACCCGAGGCCGCCCGCATTGGCGACAGCCGAGACCAGCTCGGCACGGCCCACCCATTGCATACCGCCCTGGACGATGGGATGGTCAACACCGAAAGTCTCGGTAAAGCGCGTCTTGAGCACAAAAAGCTTCCTTTGAAAGTCGCTGAGCGTTGTCAATATACGTTGGACGCGTGGTGCTGCGCGTGACAGACTCGAAAGACAGCCCTCGTCCCGCACCAATTCACATCGCGAGAACACGAGGAAAGTAGTCGCTATGGTTCACGATCAGGGAAGCGCCCTCGCCAGATTCGCAGCAGTACTGGCGACGCTTGACGCGTCCAAGCGACTTCCCACACGGCTCTGCGAGGCCGGCCGCATCGTGCTCGATGCCAACGGTGCGGCCCTAAGCGTCGAGGACTCGAAGGAACGACGTATCACTCTGAGCGCGACGGATGAGCTTGCCGCGCTGCTCGAGAGCTTCCAGGATCTCGTGGGAGAGGGACCCGGCGCCGAAGCATCCCGTACCGGGAAGATTGTCGTGGGAACGATGGGCGATGAGTGCTCAACCCGCTGGCCGATGTTCGCGGACCTCGCTGAGGAGGCGCGCTTCACCGGGACGCTTTTCGCCATCCCTGTGCAGCCTGCGCGTGTCGTAGTCGGTGTGCTTTCGCTCTACACGTTTGAAGGACCCTTGGGCGAGGACTTGCCCACCGCACAGTTCGTAGCAGACGCGATCGGCACCGCACTTCTGCACGATCCCCGCGAGATGCTGCCCGACGAAGAACTCTCGGAGACTTGGCCGTCGCGGGCCCGAATTCACCAAGCGACCGGAATGGTCGTGGCACAGCTAGGCGTCAGCCCTCAGGATGCCGTCGCACTGCTTAGAGCACAGGCCTACTCGCGCGGGCTAGACCTCTTGTCCGTGGCCGTCGAGATCATCGAGCGGCGCATCAACTTTTCCGATTTCACGGTCGGAGGGGATTGAGGCTTGTGACTGCCCAACGCGCCGCGCGGCTCCTGGCCAACGCGTCGGCCGCACTGGTCCACCAGCACGACATCGCGGGCACGCTATCCCAGCTTTTAGAGGGCTGCATCGAGGCACTCCACCTGGATGCGTGTGGGATCGTCGTCGGTGACGCAAGCGGCCGCTTGGAACTCTTGTCGGCATCGTCGCATCAGATGGGCGAGCTTGAGCTGTACGAGTCTCAAATCGTCGAAGGTCCGTGCGTGGATGCCTGGATTGGCAACGCATCTATCTCGGTATCCACCGGCGCAGAGGCGACTCGCGCCTGGGACACATTCGGGCCCGCCATGATCCGCGCGGGCTTTCAGTCTGCGCACGCGTGCCCCCTGCGATGGGACGGCCGGGCGCTGGGAGCCATGAATCTCTTTCGCAAGTCCAGCAGCGTCTTCAGCGAAGAGGAACAGATCATCGCCCAAGGATTCGCAGACATCGCAACGCTTGTGGTCATCCACACGGATCGTTTGAGCGTCCAAAGTGTGGCGATCCGTGTAGCCGAAGCGCTTGAGAGCCGCACCTTGGTCGAGCAAGCCAAGGGCGTGTTGTCCTACCGTCTCGGGGTCGACATGGAAGAGGCTTACATGGTCTTGGGCCGTATCGCTGCTGAGGATGGTGTGTCACTCACCCGGGCCGCACAAGATGTCCTGAACAGTGCCAAGCGGCACATAGGCCCCTAATCTCGTTCGTATGGACCATACTGAAGCTGGCGAGCGATTGGCGGCCGAACATTCCGCGACGAACGCGCGATTGGAGTTGCTTCTCAGTGAGTTTGCATCCGTGGTGGCTGCGTCCATCGACTCCAATGCCGATGACGAGCACGACCCGGAGGGTTCGACGATCGCCTTCGAGCGGTCTCAGCTTGATGCCTTGATCCGCCAGGCCCGTCAGCAGGTGAGTCGGGTCGAGGAGGCTCAAGATCGGCTGGCCCGCGGCCTCTTGGGCGTCTGCGCAATCTGTGGTGCTGGCATTGACGCGGATCGTCTCGACGCTCGGCCGGCCGCAATCAACTGCATCGCGTGCGCACAGATGCCGCGGAGGTACTAAGACCAACGGACAATTGCGCCAAATTCCTGCGGTCACGAGGGTGGACATATACGTTGAGTCCACTTGAAAGGGTTCGCATGAAGCGACTTGCCATCTTCGCCGTAGGAATCGTTGCCGCGGTCGTCCCCACCGTATGGGGCGTGCACGCGAACACCTCGCTCGACACCACGGTGCCGGTCAAGCCGGTGTCGGCGATCGCGAGCACGACGCCGACGGACGGCCCAGCGCCAGAACCCACCGCCGAACCGAGCGAGTCCGCGCCGACATCATCCCCCACACCCAAGGCAACGCCCACTCCTTATCGCGGCAAGAGCTCCGAGGGCAGCGATGACAACGGTGGCAACTCCGGCTCCGATGACGACAACTCGGGCAGTTC
>JAOPXA010000155.1 GCA_025965395.1 Nocardioidaceae bacterium
GTATGCGCGCGAGCACACCTGGACCGCCTGGGCATACGTGAGGACTCCTTCTTGAGCGGCGATCAGTTCGCTGGCCGCGTTCCGCAAGGCTGGTTGGCTCATGCGACGAGGTTGAAGCATCTGGCCGCATACGTCGACTGGCTATCCACAGGCACACCCACCGCCATGCATACCGACCAAGCGTGAAGGGGTTGTGGTCGCCAGGACAGCCACAACCCCTTCACGCCTGGAGGGGGGGACGCCTGGGTCGGGGGAGGCGAATGCGCGGGGATTCGGGGGACGGGGCGTCCTGCCGATAGACTCGGCGGGTGACAATCCGCCTGTATGACACCGCCACGAAGGCGATCCGTGACTTCGTCCCTCTGCGCGAGGGCAAGGTCGGGATCTATCACTGTGGGCTCACGGTCCAGGCGGCTCCCCACGTGGGTCACATCCGCAAGGAAGTCGTGTTCGATGTCCTGCGGCGGTGGTTCGAGCACGAGGGCTATGACGTCACGCTCATCGCCAACATCACCGACATCGACGACAAGATCATCAGCAAGTCGGCAGAGCAGGGTCGCCCGTGGTGGGCGCACGCCTACGCCAACGAGCGCGAGCTCCATGAGGCCTACGCCGTGCTGGGCTGCACGCCTCCCACGTACGAACCGCGTGCCACGGGTCACGTGCCCGAGATGATCGAAATGATCGAGACGTTGATCGCCAACGGTCATGCCTATGCGGCCGCCGACGACTCCGGTGACGTCTACTTCGACGTACGTTCGTGGCCTTCCTACGGCGAGCTCTCCAACCAGAAGATCGACGACATGCTTCCCGCCGAGGACGCGCCGCCCGAGGGCAAGCGCGATGGGCGTGACTTCGCGCTCTGGAAGGGCCACAAGGCGGGCGACCCTGAGTCAGCGTCTTGGCCTACCCCGTGGGGCCGCGGCCGCCCAGGCTGGCACCTCGAGTGCTCTGACATGGCCGCGAAGTACCTCGGCCACGAGTTCGACATCAACGGCGGCGGCCTCGACCTGCGCTTCCCACACCACGAGAACGAGCTGGCGCAGTCGCGCGCTGCGGGCCAAAACTTTGCCCGGCTTTGGATGCACAATGCGCTCGTCACGACCGCCGGCGAGAAGATGTCGAAGTCCATGGGCAACTCGGCCTTGGTGTCCGAGGTCGTCAAGCGCGTACGCCCGATCGAGCTCCGCTACTACCTCGCTGCCGCGCACTACCGCTCGATCATCGAGTACTCCGAGGAGTCGCTGCAGGAGGCCGCTGTCGCATTTGCGCGCATCGACGGCTTCGTGCGGCGCGCGACCGACGTGACCGGGGGAGTCGCCAAGGGAGAGGTGACCTTGGGATTCGCCGAGTCGATGAACGACGACATGGCCGTCCCCGCCGCGCTCGCCCAGGTTCATGAGAACGTCACGCACGGCAACAAGCTGCTCGGAGCTGGTGACTCACCCGAGCTGCGTGAGACGCTCGCCGCGGTCCGCGCCATGCTCGACGTCCTCGGGCTTGACCCCCTGGCCGACGTATGGACAGCCGGTGACTCGGCCAGCGCGGGTGCCGATGCGGCGCTCGACGTGCTCGTGGCCACCCTCATGCACACTCGTCAAGAGGCTCGTGCGGCTAAGGATTTTGCCGCCGCCGATGCCGTCAGAGACCAGCTCGCCGCCGCCGGCATCGAGATAGAAGACACCCCACAGGGTCCGCGATGGACCGTCGGAGGCACCACCTAAATGCCCGGAAACAGCAAGCGCAAAGGCGCGATCAAGAGGACCGCGAAGGGCAACCCCACCGCCGGTTCTGGTGGTCGTGTCCGCCGCGGTCTCGAAGGTCGCGGCCCCACGCCGCGGGCTGAGGATCGCCCCAACCACAAGGTCTACAAGATGAAGACCGCGACGGAGCGCCGCGAGGCGGCCAAGCCCAAGCGAAAGAAGAACGAAGAAGCCGAATGGGTGGCCGGTCGCAACTCGGTCCTCGAGCTGCTGCGCGCGGGTGTGCCTGCGACCAAGCTCTATGTGGCTGAGGGCACCGAGCGTGACGACCGCATCCGCGAGATCTTCCGTCTCGCCGCGGACCTGCACATCTCGCTGTTGGAGATCTCGCGCATCGAGCTCGACAAGTTGACGGGCGGCGCGGTCCACCAGGGCATCGCGGCTCGCCTCAATGCCTACGAGTACGCCGATCCGATGGACATGATCAAGGCGGCGCACGCGCTCGAGCAGGACCCGCTGCTCGTCGTCCTTGATGGTGTCACCGACCCGCGCAACCTCGGCGCGATCATCCGATCAGCGGCCGGGTTCGGCGCACACGGCGTCATCATCCCCGAGCGCCGCGCCGCCCGTATGACCGCTGCAGCGTGGAAGACATCTGCCGGCGCCGCCGTACGCGTGCCGGTCGCCCAGGTCACCAACTTGACGCGGCAGATCAAGGCGCTCAAAGAAGAGGGCGTCATGGTCATCGGCCTCGCGGCCGACGGTGAAGTGTCGTTGCCTGACCTCGACCTTGCCGATGGGCCTCTCGCGGTCGTGATCGGCAGCGAGGGCAAGGGCCTGTCGCGCCTAGTCGCGGAGAACTGCGACGTGCTCGTCTCGATCCCGATGGCGTCCACTCTCGAGTCGCTCAATGCTGGCGTGGCGGCGAGCATTGCGCTGTACTCGATCGACCAGAAGCGCATCTAGGTCCACGACGTATGAGGGTGTCCGCGAAGTCTGACTACGCCTTGCGCGCGCTCATTGAGATCGCCAAACGCCCCGACGGTGAGCACGTGTCGGCCGAGGAGGTGGGCGGGCTTCAGGACATACCCCACGGTTATCTGCAGGCCATCTTGGCTGACTTGCGCAAGGCGGAGATCTTGGCGAGCCACCGCGGGAAGTTCGGCGGATGGAGTATGCGGCGCGAGTCGTCGACGGTGTCGGTCGCGGATGTGTTGCGGGCGGTTGATGGGCCCATTGTGAGTGTGCACGGGCAACGGCCCGAGGCGGTCAAGTATCCGGAGTCAGCCGCGATCTTGCAGCACGTATGGGTAGCGGCGCGCAGCAGTTTGCGCGACGTGTTGGAGCAGGTCTCCATCCAGGATCTCGTCGATGGTGCGCTGGTGCCCGACATCGCCGAACGCACCAAGGACGACGACGCCTGGCTGCCGCACTAACGCGTCGGTTCTGCCCAGATTGGTCGACGGCGCACTGGATAGCGCAGGTGAAGCACCCGACTGCCCTGAAGCACCACCTCAGGATCCTCCAACAGATGCTGCGCCTGGGTCGACCCGAAGAAGCGCTTGCCGGATCCGAACACGACGGGTACGACATCCATACGCACCTCGTCGACCAGGCCTGCGGCAAGCACCTGGCCACCGACGTCGCCAGCAGCGA
>JAOPXA010000190.1 GCA_025965395.1 Nocardioidaceae bacterium
CGGCCGGACGTAGGTCGAAGACCTCGAGGACGGCCGTACGGATGGTCTCGAGCGGGACGGTCTCGGTGCCGAAAGCATCGACGTAGAATCCAACCGGGTGTGCCTTGCCGATCGCGTAGGCAACCTGGACCTCGACACGCTTGGCAAGACCGGCAGCCACGATGTTCTTGGCGACCCACCGCATGGCGTAGGCAGCCGAGCGGTCCACCTTGCTCGGATCCTTGCCGGAGAAGGCGCCGCCGCCATGGCGCGCATAGCCGCCGTAAGTGTCGACGATGATCTTGCGGCCAGTCAGACCCGCGTCGCCCATGGGCCCGCCGATCACGAACTTGCCGGTGGGGTTGACCAGGAGACGGTAGTCGCTGTGGTCGATCTCGTAGCGATCAAGCACCGAGTCGACGACGTGCTTCTTGATATCGCTCGTCAGCTCGGTGTCGAGGTCGATGCCATCGGCGTGCTGCGTCGAAAGGACGACGGTGTCGACGCGTACGGGCTGGTTGTCTTCGTTGTACTCGATCGTGACCTGGGTCTTGCCGTCAGGCCGGAGGTACGGCACGGTGCCGTCCTTGCGGACCTTGGACAGCTGCTCCGCGAGCGCGTGCGCGATGGTGATCGGGAGAGGCATGAGCGTAGGCGTCTCGTCGGTCGCGTAGCCAAACATCAGGCCCTGGTCGCCGGCACCTTGGAGGTCGAGCGGGTCCACCGATCCCTGGCTGCGACCTTCATACGCAGTATCAACACCCTGGGCAATGTCGGGTGACTGCGAGCCGAGCGAGACCTGCACGCCGCACGTGGCGCCGTCGTAGCCCTTGTCAGACGAGTCGTAGCCGATGCCGAGGATCGTCTCGCGAGCGATGCGCGCGATGTCGACATATGCCTCGGTCGTGACTTCGCCGCCGACGAGGACGAAGCCCGTCGTGATGAAGGTCTCGCAAGCCACTCGGCTGTGCGGATCCTTGGCGAGGAGGGCGTCGAGAATGCTGTCACTGATCTGGTCGGCGATCTTGTCGGGATGACCTTCAGTGACGGACTCGGATGTAAAAAGACGACTCACGTTTGCTCCTGGGCGCTGCGGGTTTCGACTGTCAGCCTATAACGGACGGGGTGCTGCGGCTTCATCTGTCCAGCCGCTGGGCAACAGCGTCGAGGATGGCGTGACCGAGGGCGATCTTGGGGCCGAACGGCACATGATCTACGGATCCATCGGCGCCGAGCAGGACCGCCTCGTTGTCGCTCTGATCGAATGCACGGCCGGAGCCCACGTCATTGACCACGAGCAGGTCGCAACCCTTGCGCTCGAGCTTGGCGCGGGCATGATCGAGGACACTGGCGGTCTCGTCGCCGGTCTCAGCGGCGAACCCGACGATGACGGGCAACTTGTGCGCGCGTGTCGCCACGAGCTCAACCAAGATGTCGGGGTTTTCGACCAGGTGGATCTGGGGAGTCTGCCCGTCGGCGCGTTTCTTGATCTTGGCGTCTACATACGATGCTGGACGAAAATCGGCCGGTGCGGCGGCCATGATGACTGCGTCGGCCTCAGTGGCGAGTGCCAACATCTGCTGGCGAAGGTCCTCGGTGCTGACGACGCGTACGAGATCGATGCCGGCTGGCGGCTCAACGGTGACGTTGGCGGCCACGACGGTCACGCGTGCGCCGCGCGCGATGGCAGCCTCGGCGATGGCGAATCCCTGTTTGCCGGAGGAGCGGTTGCCGAGAAACCTCACCGGGTCGAGGAACTCACGTGTGCCGCCTGCGCTGACCACGATGTGCCGTCCGACAAGGTCCCGAGCACGATCGGTGCCGTCGAGCACATTGAGCGCCACCGCGTAGATCTGGGCAGGATCGGGAAGTCGGCCCTTGCCCGTGTCAGCACCGGTGAGCCGCCCGACCGCTGGCTCGATCACGATGACGCCGCGGGCACGAAGCGTCGCGACGTTGGCCTGAGTTGCGGGGTGCTCCCACATCTCGGTATGCATCGCAGGTGCGAACACCACCGGACAGCGAGCGGTGAGCAGCGTATTGGTCAGGAGGTCGTCAGCGAGACCGTGCGCGGCCTTGGCGATGATGTTGGCCGTGGCCGGCGCAACGACGACCAGGTCGGCGCCCTTGCCAATGCGCACGTGGGGAACTTCATCGACGTGCTCGAAGACATCAGCCTGGACCGGCTTGCCCGAGAGCGCCTCCCACGTGGCTGCGCCCACGAAGTTCAAAGACGACCGAGTCGGGACGACGGTGACGTCGTATCCCGACTCGGTGAAAAGACGAAGCAACTCGGCCGATTTGTAGCTGGCGATTCCGCCAGCCACTCCGAGGACGATTGAGCTCATGGTCGCCGAAGCCCTGGAGTCAGGACTCCTCGGGCTCGATGTCCTCAACGGTCAAGAGGTCAGCGTCGATCTCACGAAGAGCGATCGACAGTGGCTTCTCCTGGACGTGAGTCTCGAGCAGCGGACCCACATACTCCAGAAGGCCTTCGCCGAGCTGGGAGTAGTAGGCGTTGATCTGGCGGGCGCGCTTGGCGCTGTACAGGACGAGCTTGTACTTGGAGTCCGTCTTGGTCAACAGATCATCGATCGGTGGGTTGGTTATGCCTTCAGCGACAGAACGAGTCCCGGACACGTGGCCTCACAAAAATAGAGTTACCGGCTAATTCCGGTGATTACCGAACAAGGTTACCAACTCTTGGCAAGCGGCGTGTACTTCGGTGTTGACGATCGTCGTGTCGAACTCGCTCTCGGCGGCGAGTTCGGCGCGCGCCGTCTCCAATCGGCGCTCACGTTCGGCGGCGTCTTCGGTGCCACGCCCGACGAGCCGACGCTCTAGCTCCTCGAAGCTGGGCGGCGCCAGAAAGACGAAATAGGCCTCGGGCATGTGTTGGCGTACCTGTCGGGCACCTTGGAGATCGATCTCCAGCAGTGCGGACCGGCCGGAGGCAAGTTGCTCCTCGACGGGGCGGCGGGGTGTGCCATAGCGCGCGGACTTGTGGACCACAGCCCACTCCAGGAGGAGGTCATCGGCGATCAACCGATCGAACTCTGCGTCGCTGATGAAATGGTAGTGATAGCCATCGATCTCACCGGGGCGAGGGCTGCGTGTCGTGACCGAGATGGAGATCCAGATCTCGGGATGCTCGTCTCGCACGCAGGCGGCAACGGTGCCTTTGCCGACTGCGGTGGGGCCCGCGAGCACGATCAGCTTGGCGTCAACCACGTTGCTGGAGTTGATGAATGAGTCCTGCCGTTTGATTGGTCCCGAGGCCACGAAGCCGCCTGCTGGGGGCGATGCCGATGTCGGCCATCATACTTTTGGCGCGTACCTCTCCTATGCCAGGAAGCGACTGGAGGAGGTCGATGACCTTGAGTTTGGCGATCGTCTCGTCCGTCTTGGCTTGGGCGAGCACGTCCTCGATCGAGATGAGGCGCTTGCGGAGGCGATCCTTGAGATCGGCCCGGATGCGGCGTGCCAAGGCAGCCTTGTGGAGCGCCGCTTGACGCTCTTCTGGACTCAATGACGGAAGTCCCACTCGTGCCTCCTCAGACCGGTTGGTCCGAGCACGCCATCACGTGAGCGTGATGTCGCACTCCGTTTTGACGTTCTTGACGATCGCTTCGCGCTGCTTGGTCGTGTTGTTGAACTTTTGGTATGCGTCGTTGAGCTTGGGCAGGTCCGCTGGGTCGATGGCATCGACCTTCTTGGTGTTGGCCATGTCTTCCAGCGCGAGTCCGACAGCCTTGTGGGCCGTAAGCACTGCCCTGGTGACGTCTGCAAGCGTGGTCCAGTCTGCCTTGATATCTGCGGGGGCATCCGCTGCGATCTTTTCCAGGGTCGCCGCGTAGCCCGTGAATGCTTTGTCCGTGCGATTTTGACCAAAGCTGTCGAGCGTCTTAGTGGACGCCTTGACGGTGTCGCAATAGGCGCTGCTCCCCCCGCATCCCGCCAGGAATGTCGACGACAGCAAGGCTCCCGTGAGCGCGAGCGCCATGCGTCTCATTCAGTGTCTCCTCGAATTTGGGCATGGCCGACGATCATCTCGGTCAGCCTAGTATCTGGACCCTTTGGGTGACTAGTGCGGGTCGTGCGTGCCCGTGGCATGGTGGGCGTATGACCGAGACGCCCGAAGAACTGCCCGAACCGTCCGAGCTGACGGACCAGCTCCAGCCCGAAGACACGCTCAACGATCGCGGTGTCGACGACATACTCGACGAGGGCTACTCGCCGGCGGAGCACTATTCGTCCGCCGAGCGATTCGGGTCGACCTCGGCAGAAGAGCGCCAGGGGGAATCACTCGACGAGCGCATCCGCCAGGAGGTCCCGGAGAAGGACCCCTACGAGATCGACGACAGCGAGGACGACTACCTCGACGACGGAGAGGTGGGCAGCGTGCGAGCTGGCCGCTTGGTCGATCCCAACGAGGGTTCAGGCGAGGACGTCGACAAGGACTTGATCGGTGACGACGTCGGCATCGACGGCGCTGCGTCGAGCGCCGAAGAGGCCGCCATCCACATCATCGAAGACTAACCGCGATCCGTACGAAAATCTTCGCTCATCCGTACGAAAATCTTCGCTCATCCGTACGGAAGTACGCGACGATCCGACACGCGACCTACCCCGTCATCGACTTTCGTACGGATCAGCGCCGCGCAACTTACGGATGAGCGCAAATCTTCGTACGGATGAGGGTTAGCGGAGGGAGTCGTTGGTCTTGCGGGCGGCGGCGCGCAGAGCGGCCACGTCGGGGCCCGCGGCGAGCACACCACGCGACGTCGTCGGGATCACCGCGCCCCGCACGTGCGAAAACAGGCGCCGAAGGTCCTCAACAGTGCCACCTTGAGCACCGAATCCGGGGACGAGTAGCGGGCCGTTGATCGCGACGTCCTCGGCGATGTCACCTACGGTGGCTCCGACGACTGCCCCGAACGACCCGAGTGGCGTGGCGCCTTCATTGAGCGCGGCCAGGTGGCCCAAGATCGATCCCGCCACCGTCTCTCCGTTGCGGACGGCGTGCTGGACCTCAGGACCCTCGGGATTGGACGTCAGCGCGAGCACAAACACTCCCCCGCCAAACTTTACGGCGGCGTCGATGAACGGCGTGACCGAGCCGAACCCGAGGAACGGGCTCACGGTGACCGAGTCGGCGGCGAGCGACGAGGCCGGGTCGAGGTAGGCATCGGCGTATGCGGCCGCGGTCGAGCCGATGTCGCCGCGCTTCACGTCGAGCACACTGAGAGCGCCCGCATCGCGAATCCCGGCCAGCACCTTCTCGAGCACCGCCACTCCCGCAGAGCCGTGCCGTTCGAAGAACGCCGATTGCGGTTTGAGGAAAGCGACCTCCCCTGCAAGCGCCTCGACCACGGTCATGGCGAACGTTTCGAGCCCCTTGGCGTCGTCGTTGAGCCCCCAGTCGGCCAGCAGCGCAGCGTGCGGATCGATGCCGACACATACTGGCCCCCGCACCGCCATGGACTCAACGACGCGGGCCCCGAAGGTCTTCACGATCCGGCGACCTCAGCGATGTGCCCTTGCATCTGTTCGCCCCAGGACTGCAGCGACCGCACCCCGATGTTGCCGGCAATCAGCGCCTCGATGCCCTGCACCGCGGCGGCAAGCCCCTGGACGGTGGTGATGCACGGGATGCCCTCCGCGACGGCCGCGGTGCGGATCTCGTAGCCGTCGATGCGCGCATTGGCGCCCGTGGTGATGCCGTGCGGCGTGTTGATGATGAGCCCGACGTCGCGCGCGAAGATCTTCTCGACGATCGTGCTGTTCTCCTGCCCCGGCGCGGGATTCTCGTGCAGCTTGCGGATGACCGTCGCATCGACGCCGTTGCGCCGCAGCACCGCAGCCGTGCCGTACGTCGCCAGGATCTCGAAACCAAGATCGGCGAGCCTCTTGATCTGGAAGATAATGTGCCGCTTGTCGCGGTTGGCGACCGACACGAAGACCTTGCCCGAGGTGGGCAGC
>JAOPXA010000322.1 GCA_025965395.1 Nocardioidaceae bacterium
TCTTCGGCCGCGAGGTAGACGAGCCACGGGGTCAGGAGCGAGATCGCGACATCGGTCAAATCGTCGTCGACGCGGCGGCGGACGAGACCCACAAGCAGCGCACCGACGAGCCCGACTGCTACGCCGCCGATCGCCGAGATCAGGAAGCTTCCGGCCACCTGCCACGCAGAAACCGTGCCGGCAATCGCGGCGATGGCCGCGCGCAAGGTGACGATGGCCGTGGCGTCGTTGACCAGGCTCTCGCCCTCGAGGATCGTGACGACGCGGCGCGGCAAGCCCACTTTGCGGGCGATCGCGGTGGCGGCGACAGCGTCTGGCGGGGCGAGCACGGCGCCGAGGGCTATGGCGGCGGCGAAGGAGACGCCGGGCAACATCCACCACATGAGGAGCCCGACGCCGAAGGTCGTGAAGACGACGAGACCAACGCTCAGGAGGGCGATCGGGCGACGGTTCTGCCGGAAGTCGATGAGGGACGTACGGATCGCGGACGCATACAGAAGAGGAGGCAACAGCCCGATCAGCACGATCTCGGGGGTGAGTTCGACGTCGGGGACGAACGAGATGTATGACCCGACGATGCCGAAGGCGATCAGCGTGAGCGGCGCCGAGACGTTGAGCCGTCGCGCCAACGTACTGACGGCGACGACGATCGCCAAGATGGTGACGAGGGTCAGCGCGAGGTCCACGCGCTCATTCTGGCAGGGGCTTGTTAACGCGGATCACGCGTGGGAGTTCGCGGCGATCTTCATGTCGCGAGGAAGCTCAGGCGGCCGGGCGAAGATCAGGCTCTCGTCGGCGGTGCGTACGGCTTGGGCGTCGGGATAGCCGCGGTCGGCGAGGTAGCCGAGCACGTCTTGGACGAGGTCGTCAGGCACGGAAGCGCCGGACGTGACGCCCACCTTGCTGACGCCTTCGAGCCAGGCCTCATCGATCTCGCTGATGTCGTCGATCCGATAGGAGGCCCTGGCGCCGGCCTCGAGGGCAACCTCGACAAGGCGCACCGAGTTGGACGAGTTGGACGAGCCGACCACGATGACGAGGTCGGCGTCCTTGGCGATCTCCTTGACGGCGACCTGCCGGTTTTGCGTGGCGTAACAGATGTCGTCGCTCGGCGGATCCTCGAGCTGGGGGAACTTCTCCCGCAACCGACGTACGGTCTCCATCGTCTCGTCGACGCTCAAGGTGGTCTGCGAGAGCCACGACAGCTTGGTGCCTTCGGGGAAGTCGATGCGATCGACGTCGTCGGGCGTCTGCACCAGCGTGATGTGTTCGGGCGCCTCTCCGGCGGTGCCTTCGACCTCTTCGTGTCCCTCGTGACCGATCAGCAGGATCTGGTAGCCGTCGCTCGCAAATCGGCGAGCCTCGTGGTGGACCTTGGTGACGAGCGGGCACGTCGCGTCGATGGTCTTGAGGCTGCGGCCAGCCGCTTCGGTGTGCACCATCGGCGAGACGCCGTGGGCCGAGAAGACGACGGTCGAGCCCTCGGGGACCTCATCGAGCTCATCGACGAAGATTGCGCCGCGCTTCTGTAGGCCCTGGACGACGTGCTTGTTGTGCACGATCTCCTTGCGCACATAGACCGGAGCGCCATAGAGATCGAGCGCCTTCTCCACCGTGATGACCGCGCGGTCGACGCCAGCGCAGTAGCCCCGAGGATCGGCGAGCAGGACGCTGCCGCCGATGGAGGGCATGCCGAGGGTCACGGACGCAGAACTCATACGACCATCGTAGTGCCAGCCTGTGCATGAAGCGTTCGGCCTTGTCGGTGCTGCGCCCTAAGGTGTTCCCATGGCCATCGTCACGAGTCCGGAGTCCCCGGCACCGCTGCGTCAGGTCTCCCAGCTCATGGGCGACTGGATCGGGCGGATGGGCGCGATCTGGGTCGAGGGCGAGATCGCCCAGCTCAACCGACGACCCGGTATGTGCTTCCTGACGTTGCGCGACCTCACCGCCAAGATCTCGGTCTCGGTCACCTGCCACGTGTCGGTACTTGACTCCTCTCCCACGCCGATCACCGAGGGCGCGCGGGTTGTGGTGCACGCCAAGCCCGAGTTCTACGCGACGAGCGGGCGGCTGTCGCTCAATGCGCGCGAGATCAGACCGACCGGCATCGGAGAGCTGTTGGCGCGGCTCGAGCAGCGCAAGCAGCTGTTGGCCGCCGAGGGGTTGTTCGATCCGCGGCTCAAGCGGCCGCTGCCATTCTTGCCGCGCCTCATCGGGCTGATCACGGGGCGCGAGTCGGCCGCGGAGAAGGACGTCCTCGAAAACGCTCGCTTGCGCTGGCCGGGGGTGCGTTTTGAGGTGCGCTATGCGCTGATGCAGGGCAACGAGTCGGCGCGTCAAGTCATGGCTGAGCTCAAGCTGCTCGACGACCACCCCGAGGTCGACGTCATCATCATCGCCCGCGGCGGCGGGTCGATGGAGGATCTTTTGTCCTTCTCCGACGAGGCGCTTGTGCGTGCGGTGGCCGGCGCGACGACGCCGATCGTGAGCGCCATCGGCCACGAGCAAGACACCCCGATCATCGACCTCGCCGCAGACCTGCGGGCCTCAACCCCCACGGACGCCGCGAAGCGGGTCGTGCCTGACTTCGACGAGCAAATCAGCCTGGTCAATGACCTACGAGGGCGCTCGGCAAAGGCGCTCAACGCCTACCTCGCGCACCAATATCAAGGTTTGGCTCACATGCGGAGCCGGCCCAGCCTGGCCAACCCGGGCGGCTCGATCGACGCCGAGGCGGTTGCTCTTGAAGCGTCTCGCAGCCGCTTGCGTCTGTCGCTTACCAACCGGCTCGACCGCGCCCACGACGAGATAGGTCACCACCTCGCGCGCGTGCGGGGGCTGTCTCCCCGGTCGACCTTGGTGCGGGGCTATGCGATTGCGCAGGCCGCTGATGGCGCGGTCATCACGTCCGTCGCAACGGTCTCGCCCGACGACGAGCTTCACATCCGTGTCGCCGACGGCCAGATCCGTGTCCGCACGCTCGACATCCACTCCGAACTCGACACTCATACCGAGAAAGGCACGACCGATGACTGAGGCCACCACTCCCCCGTCCGAGGCTCCCGAGCTTCCCTATGAGGCGGCGCGCGACGAGCTGATATCGGTCGTTCAGCGCCTCGAGGCTGGCGGCACCACGCTCGATGAGTCGCTCGCCCTGTGGGAACGCGGCGAGGCGCTGGCCGCGATGTGCCAGCAATGGCTCGACGGCGCGCGCGCCAAGCTAGCTGCGGTCGCCGGCACGTCGGACGACGCCTAGCGTCTCTTCACTCCCCGTCCGTCCCCACGATGTGGATACTTAGACGCTTATCGGAGGCCTCGCATACGCGTATTTGTCTCCACATCTTGGGGACTCGGGACCGTGCGGACGAGTTAGCGCTCAGTCCTTGGCGCCGGCGGTCCGCACGATGAGGCTCTCGGCGAAGCGATCGATGTCCTTGCGCGGCGCGGTGCCCGTCACGAGCACCGTGACGCCGCTGTCCCTGCGCACCAAGGATGTCTCACCACTCCCGCTCGTACGCAGTTGCCAGGTCTGGCCCGCTACCTCGACATCGCCCTTCGCGGACGTCTTCGGAGAGAACTCATCAAGCAACGATTGCTCGTCCCGCGGCGATTGCTCGAGTCCGACGTAGTCGCCGTCCTCGGTCAAGGTGCCGATGTGCCAACGGCCCTTTGGCCCAGGGTCGAACGACACACTGGTGGCGATCCAACCATCGGGGAGCTGCCCCGGAGCGAGGAGGTCGAAGGTCGAGATCGTCGCCGCTTGGGCGAGCGGAGTCTTGTAGTCGACGGCGCGAGATTGGGCGTCAGGCGTACGCGTGAAGAAGAGCCCGACGAGCGCAGCCACCAACACGATCGCGGCCATCACCGCCACCGACCGAAGGATGTCGCCGAGTGAGGGGTTGCCCCGTGCTGATTTCGGCGGGCCAGGCTCGAGCTGCGTCATGGTTCCATTGTGACCTACCGATCGAATTGCGGCCCGCGGCTTCCGGCCACTCAGAAGTCGCACGCCGGACACGCGGCCCCGATATGATGCGGTCATGGATAGCCTTCAGCCCGCCGCACTGGCCCCCGACCGCAACCTCGCTCTCGACCTGGTCCGTGTCACGGAGGCGGGCGCGATGGCTGCTGGCCGCTGGGTCGGACGCGGTGACAAGAACGGCGCCGACGGCGTAGCCGTGGCCGCTATGCGCACGTTGATCAACACGGTTCAGATGCGTGGAGTCGTGGTGATCGGCGAAGGCGAGAAGGACCAGGCTCCCATGCTGTTCAACGGCGAGGAAGTCGGTGACGGCACCGGACCCGAGTGCGACGTTGCGGTCGACCCGATCGACGGCACGACCCTCACCGCCAAGAGCATGCCCAACGCGGTGTCGGTCATGGCGGTCGCACCACGCGGCTCGATGTATGACCCGAGCGCCGTCTTCTACATGGAAAAGCTGATCGCGGGGCCCGAGGCCGCCGACGTCGTCGACATCCGCCTCCCCGTATCGGAAAACATCTTTCTTGTCGCCAAGGCCAAGGGCGTCTCCGTCAGCGACATCACCGTATGTGTGCTCGATCGCCCACGGCACCAACGGCTCGTCGAGGAGATTCGAGCCACGGGCGCGCGGATCAAGTTCATCGCCGATGGCGACGTGGCTGGCGGCATCACGGCCGCTCGGCCCAACACGGGCGTCGACCTGCTTGTCGGGATCGGCGGCACTCCGGAGGGCATCATCACAGCGTGCGCGATGAAGGCGATCGGCGGCGTCATCCAGGCGCGGCTCTGGCCCATCGACGACGACGAACGCCAGCGCGCCATTGACGCTGGGCACGATCTCGAGGCTGTCCTGCATACCAACGACCTCGTCACGAGCGACGACTGCTTCTTTGTGGCCACCGGCATCACCGACGGCGAGCTGATGAACGGTGTCCGCTACGGCGCCGGCATCGCCACCACCGAGTCCATCGTGATGCGTTCGCGCAGTGGCACGATCCGCAAGATCAGCAGCGAGCACCAGCTCAAGAAGCTGAGCGCATACTCCTCGATCGACTACGAAAGCTAAGGTCCTGCGCATGGCCGAACAGATCGCGAACCTCCCACACGGCGTCGACATTTGTTTTGAGACGTTTGGTTCGGCCGACGATCCGACCGTCTTGCTCGTCATGGGTCTGGGCGGTCCCATGGGCTGGTGGACCAACGCATTCTGCGGCCAGCTCATCGAGCGCGGCTTCCATGTCGTCCGCTATGACAACCGCGACACGGGTCGCTCGACGAAGTTCAGCGACTCACCGGTCGCGAAGGCCGACCTCATCAAGGCATTCCTCGGCCGACCCATCGAGGCGCCCTATCGCCTCAACGACATGGCTGACGACGCCTTCGCACTGCTGGATCACCTCGGTGTCGAGAGCGCACACGTCGCTGGGGTCTCTATGGGCGGCATGATCGCGCAGACCTTGGCGATCAGTCGGCCCGAACGCGTGCTGTCGCTGACGTCGATCATGTCGACCACGGGCAACCGGCGCGTCGGCTACCAGCACCCGGTGACTTTCCCCTCGCTGCTCGCGCCGGCCAAGGGCGGTCGTGAAGAGTATGTCGCGCGCTCGCTCAAGTCTGCGGCCTTGATCGGGTCGCCTGCTTTCCCCACCGATCGCGCTGAGTCGATCGCGCGGGCCGAGGAAACATACGATCGCGGCTGGACTGGCGAAGGAGTCGCACGACACATGGCTGCAGTGACGACCCAGGACGACCGCACCGCTGCCTTGGGCAAGCTGACGATCCCCGCCACCGTGATTCACGGGCTGCGCGACAAGCTGGTCGACATCTCTGGCGGCCGGGCTACCGCGCGCGCCATCCCCCACGCGGAGTTCGTCAGCATTCCGGGCATGGGGCACGACATCCCGACACAGCTGTTCGGCACGTTCATCGATGCCATCGAACGCACCGCGAAACGCTCCATCACCACGCGCTAGTCTTTTGGCTCATGAGCCAAGAAGCAGAATTCCGCATCGAGCACGACACCATGGGCGAGGTCAAAGTACCCGCCAAAGCCCTATGGAGGGCCCAGACTCAGCGCGCCGTCGAGAACTTCCCGATCTCCGGCATGCCGATCGAGTCGCAGCAGATCAAAGCACTCGCTCAGATCAAGGCGGCGTGCGCCAAGGCCAACGCCGAGTTGGGCATCATTGAGCAGGACATGGCCGACGCCATTGTTGCGGCCGCTGATGAGATCGCCACAGGCAAGCACGACGCTGAGTTCCCGATCGATGTCTTCCAGACCGGGTCGGGCACGTCGAGCAACATGAACACCAACGAGGTCGTCGCGACGCTCGCCACCGCGATCCTCGGCCGCGACGTGCATCCCAATGACCACGTCAACGCAAGCCAGTCGAGCAACGACGTGTTCCCCACGTCGATACACGTCGCCGCCACCGCGGCTGTGACGCAGCATCTCATCCCGTCGCTCGACCACCTCGCGAAGTCGCTCGAGGCCAAGGCGGCTGAGTTCGCGTCGGTCGTGAAGTCCGGCCGTACGCACCTCATGGACGCGACTCCGGTGACCCTCGGCCAGGAGTTCGCTGGCTTCGCGTTCCAGATCCGTCGCGGCATCGAACGTGTCAATGTCTCGCTGCCCCGCACCGCTGAGGTGCCCCTGGGTGGCACCGCAGTCGGCACCGGGATCAACACGCCCATCGGCTTCCCCCAGCGCGTCATCGAACTGCTCGCCGAGGGGACTGGACTGCCGGTCACCGAGGCGCTCGATCACTTCGAGGCGCAGGGCGCGCGTGACGGACTCGTCGAGATGTCCGGCCAGCTCCGTACGATCGCCGTCGGCCTGATCAAGATCTGCAACGACCTCCGCTGGATGGGTTCGGGCCCCCGCACGGGTCTCGGCGAAATCCATCTCCCCGACCTGCAGCCCGGCTCGAGCATCATGCCCGGCAAGGTCAACCCGGTGCTCCCCGAGGCCACGCTCATGGTGTGCGCCCAGATCATCGGCAACGACACGACCATCACGTATGCGGGTGCGTCCGGCAACTTCGAGCTCAACGTCATGCTTCCGGTCATCGGTCAGAACCTGCTCGAGTCGATCCGTCTGCTCGGCAACGTCACGACCGTCTTGGCCGATCGCTGCATCGACGGCATCGAAGCCGATGTCGAGCGCTGCCTTGAGCTCGCTGGCTCGTCGCCTTCGGTCGTGACGCCGCTCAACCGCTACATCGGCTACGAAGCGGCCTCCAAGGTGGCCAAGCAGTCGGTCAAGGATCGCAAGACGATCCGCGAGGTCGTCGTGGAGCTGGGCTTCATCGAGAAGGGTGACCTCACCGAGGCGCAGCTCGACGAGGCACTCGACCTGATGTCGATGACCCACCCCTAACCGTCATCCGTACGCAAATCTTCGGCGATCCGTACGAAGTTCGCCGCTGATCCGTACGCAAATCTTCGGTCATCCGTACGCAACGCGGGGTCGATCCGCACGAAGTTCCTAGGCACGGCGCACTTCGTACGGATCAGCGTCGCGTTGCGTACGGATCAGCGTCGCATTGCGTACGGATGAGCACTCCTTTTCGTGCGGATGAGCGTGGTTTTGCGTACGGATGAGCGTTAGGGGGTGCGGCGGGCGAGAGTGAACCCGTCGCGGTCGAACACGGTCTCGTAGGGCACGCCGAACGTCTTCAACCCGTACGCGGCCGCCTCCGGCGCCATGGGTGACCAGCCCCCGCGCTGCGCATCAATCAGCACGTAGTCGGGCACGACGTCGCCGATCGTGCCGACCCAATACACCCGATGATCGCTCGCCAGGTGCGTGATCAGCCCGATGTCGGTGACGACGCTCGAGCCCTTGGTGATCAAGCCCATCGCTTCGTGCGCACTCGCGGCCCGCGGGTTGGCGCTGTATGTCGTCGAGTCGGCGAGCTGACCCAGCGGCCACCACGAGCCCATCGCCAGCACGACCGCAAGACCCACATACGGCGCATACCGCGCATAGGCGAAGAACCATGACGGCCCATCAGCGCGGGCGCGCTCGACCCCGTCGATCAGCGCCACGAACACAATCGGCATAAGCGGGAGCGAGTAGTGCCAGTCGATGCTCCAGTAGAACGTGTTGTCGCTGACGAACCTCCACGCCAAGGTCGGGAGCACCAAGAGCACCCACGGCGAACGCAACGCGGCGTGACCCGTGATTCCCACCAGAGCC
>JAOPXA010000238.1 GCA_025965395.1 Nocardioidaceae bacterium
TCCATGGAGATCCGGCGAGAAGTTGCCGACGCGCGTTCGGCGTCCAGGTCTGGCCAAGTCCAGCGCGACATCCCGAAGACTTCGTCCCGCATGCCATCCTCGCGAGTCTTTTCCGATGTGATCACGGCGCCAGGGTTTGAGGGATCCGGGTTGAGCCTGCCGTACTTGATGGCACCATCGAACTCACCGAGATGACGGAAATCCTCCCACGCGAAGTCCGAGCGTCCCACCAGCAAGCCGCTTGAGCGGCGCACCTCGAACTGCAACGTCGGCCGGGGAATCGCGTGCTTCCAGAACATGTGAAGCGAACGTGCTTCTCCCGGACTCTCGACTCGACCGTCTGCCAAGTGGTACGCGATGTTCGCGTGCCTCGCGCCTTGCCACCGTCGGAACATACCTGCGTGTTCGATCAGTTCAGCCTGCTGAAAGTGGTCGTTGTGCATAGCTGAGCTTGCTAGGACTACACCCGACTCGATGCTCGAAGCCATCGCTGACTCGATCACACATCGCAACGGCCGCATCACAAAGCGACCACCCGCCTCGACCACGTCCTCCGGGGTGACGATGCGACCGACGTGATGGACAACTCCGTACTCACACCGGCCGGCACCTCCGTCGAGCCTGGTGACATGCACGAGCGTTGGGTCCAGCCCGTACGTGTCGATGGCCCATACCGCTGCTGCTGAAGAATGACTCAGGGCCACCGCCGGGCCCAGCGCATCGGCGACCGCATACGCGTGGACGAGGTGGCGTTGGCGAGCGTCAAGGAGCTTCCAGTCTTCGGCGAACGCGTACACGCCGCGCCGGAGCCGAACGATCAGCCTGCTCCGAAGTGCAGCACGAAATGTCGCGGTCGCTGTTTCCGCATGCGATTGCGTCGGCGCGACGAAAGTAGCCTCCCGTGCGCACCGCTAAGGCTTGAAGGGAGTTGTCCATTTCACGAACATAGGCACCGGCGCACGCAGATTGGGCGGCTGCGGGACGCGACCTGTTGAAAAGGGCCTCAGCGTTCGCATCAGTGGAGAACTCCAACGCCTATGGGGTTCTTGGCTCATCCCATGGGTTGCAACCCATGGGATGGGTCAACGTCCCATGGCCTCATGGGAAACCGACGCGGGGGAGGGGATTTCGCTAGAACGACACTTTCGCGGTATGGTTGTCGGCGAAGTGGAGGTCACCTCCCACCTGCTTGGTTCTCGGACCTTGGGGTATGTGATCGGCAGACGTTGTGCCGATCGTACGTCGTGCTTGCACGCATGCGTCCTGACGTGTGGGTGGAATATGTCGTAGGTGGCTTCCGTTTTAAATGGGAGCCATTTTTTGCGTTCCGGCACCGAATGGCCTCCCTCACCACACTCATGCGACCCCAGGAGGACCCATCACCACAGATTTGCGCGTCAACGAGCGGATTCGTGTACCTGAAGTACGGCTTGTCGGCCCCAACGGCGAACAAGTTGGCATCGTTCGGATTGAAGATGCACTGCGATTGGCCGAAGAGGCAGATCTCGACCTGGTCGAGGTAGCCGCCACAGCTAAGCCGCCAGTGTGTCGCTTGATGGACTACGGCAAGTACAAGTACGAAGCCGCTCAAAAAGAACGTGAATCTCGGCGCAATCAGACGAACACCGTCATCAAAGAGATGAAGTTGCGTCCGAAGATTGATGCCCATGACTACGCCACCAAGAAGGGCCATGTTGTTCGGTTCCTCAAGGCCGGCGACAAGGTCAAGATCACCATCATGTTCCGCGGCCGTGAGCAGTACCGTCCAGAACTCGGCTACCGGTTGCTGCAGCGTTTGGCGGCCGATGTGGAGGATCTCGGTTTCATCGAGTCCAACGCACGCCAGGACGGACGCAACATGACGATGGTTTTGGGTCCGCACAAGAGGAAGTCCGAAGCACAGGCTGAGGTCAAGGCCGCAAAGGTCGAAGCCGCAGCAGTCCTAGAAGCAGAGCGTCAAGCCGATCGAGATTTCGAGAAGGCCCAGCGCGAAGAACATACGAAGACCGCGACACCGAAGAAGCCGCGGCGTCGTTCCGAGAACATCGACCCAGACATGGAGGCATAACATGCCGAAGTTCAAGCCCCACTCGGGCATGAAGAAGCGCATCAAGATCACCGGCACAGGAAAGCTGCGTCGTGAGCAGGCCAACCGCCGCCACCTTCTTGAGTACAAGTCGTCGACTCGCACCCGTCGCCTCGAAGGTACGACCGAGGTCGCCAAGTCCGACATCAAGCGCGTCAAGAAGATGCTCGGCCTGTAAGTCTTCCGCTTTTCCATCCCCGTTTTTGATCTAGCAAGGAGAACCACCCATGGCACGCGTCAAGCGGTCTGTCAACGCACAGAAGAAGCGTAGAGAAACACTCGAGAGGGCTGCGGGCTACCGCGGTCAGCGCTCGCGCCTTTACCGTAAGGCCAAGGAGCAGGTCACTCACTCCCTCGTCTACAACTACCGCGACCGCAAGGCGCGCAAGGGCGACTTCCGCAAGCTCTGGATCCAGCGCATCAACGCTGCCGTCCGCCAGTACGACCTGACCTACAACCGCTTCATCCAGGGCCTCAAGGCCTCTGGCCTCGAAGTCGACCGCAAGGTGCTTGCTGACCTTGCTGTCAACGACCCCGCAGCGTTCAAGGTCATCGTCGACCTCGCGAAGGCCAACATCCCGGCCGACGTCAACGCGCCGAAGGATCAAGCCGCGGTCTAACGCCCGGTCAAACGCAACGTGGCGAGTCCCGAGCAGTTCACCGTCCGTTCTGGACGCGTGAAACACGCTCGGCGGCTCGCCACTCGCGCGTTCCGCTCCAAGACGCGGGAGTTCATCGCCGAAGGCCCTCAAGCCGTACGTGAAGCGCTCACCACCGAGGGTGCGGCGCTCGAGGTTTTCGCGACGCAGGACGCCACCGACCAACACCGCGCGATGTATGAACGCGCCCGGGCGACTGAGGTCGCCTGGCACGTCGTCGAGGCCGACGTGGTCGCGGAGATCTGTGACACTGTCCAGCCGCAGGGCTTGGTGGCCCGATGCGCCTTCGTCGACATCGAGATCGAAGCGTTGCTTGCGAAGCCGCTTTCGTTCGTGTTGGTGTGCGCAGACATCCGCGATCCGGGCAACGCGGGCGCCGTCATCCGCTGCGCTGATGCCGCCGGAGCCGAAGCGGTGATCCTGGCCGGCGACAGCGTCGATGCCTTCAACCCGAAGGCGGTGCGGGCGAGTGTGGGCAGCGTTTTCCACGTGCCGATCGTCATGGACCACCGGCCTGTGGCCGAGCTCCTGGTCGATCTATCGGCTGCGGGCCTCGCGGTCCTCGCGGCAGATGGTGCTGGCGACACCGAGCTTTTCGCCGCAGATCTCGACCTGTCCGCCCCCACCGCATGGCTGATGGGCAACGAGGCCTGGGGCATACCGGCCGCAACCCGCGCGCTCGCCGACAAGGTCGTAGCCGTGCCCATCTACGGCCAAGCTGAGAGCCTCAACCTCGCCACCGCCGCGGCCGTATGCCTGTACGCCACGGCGCGTGCCCGCCATACGCCGCATGCATGAACTAGATTTTGGGTATGGATCTCGATCTGCTCCCCGACGGCGTGGTTGTCGCCGATCGCGACGGTCTGATCGAACACCTCAATACCTCAGCCGAGCGGCTCTTGGGAGTGCGCGCCGTCGAGTGCATCGGCAAGCCCGTGCGCGATGTCCTCACGCTCGACAATCGCCAAGGAAGTGTGTGGTTCGACTGCGTCCACCCCTACGACGGGCTCGAGACCCGCACGCGCTTGACCGAGCAGAGCTGGTTCACCGCGCATGGTGACGAGCTGTTGGTCACGGCGCGGCTCAACCGCAGCAAACCCCGCGGACCAGTCGAGCACCTCGTGATCGGGCTCAGAGATTCCAAAGGTCGTGCGCGGCTCGACCGCGAACGCTCCGACATGGTCGCGACGGTCGCCCACGAGCTGCGGTCACCACTGACCGGCGTCAAGGGGTTCACCTCGACCCTGCTGAAGAAGTGGGACCGGTTCTCCGACGAGCAGCGCCAATTCATGCTCGAGACCGTTGACGCGGATGCCGATCGGTTGACCCGGCTGATCACCGAGCTGCTCGATGCGGCGCGCATCGACTCGGGACGCCTCACGCTCAGGATCCAGGCGGTCAATGTCGGCGAGCTGGTCGAACGCGTGTTGAGCAACATCTCGGCGGGCATCGGGCGCACCCTCAATGTCACGATCGACGCCGCGCACGCGACCGTGTGGGCCGACCAGGACCGGCTGACCCAGGTCTTCACCAATTTGATCGAGAACGCCCTCAACCATGGCGAAGGCCTGCGGTCCGTGACCGTGCGCGAACCCGTTGACGGGCGCGGTGGGGTCGTGGTCTCGATCGAAGACTTTGGCCCAGGCATCGCCGAAGAAGACCGAACTCGTGTCTTCAACCGGTTCTGGAAGGGCGGTCAAGGCGCAGGCAGTGGGCTCGGCATGTACATCGTGGCTGGCATCGTCGACAGCCACCAGGGTCAGGTCGAGATTGGCTCCGTCGCCGACGGGCCCGGGGCCTGCGTGACGGTGTGGCTGCCCAACAACGTGCCCGCAGGCTTGGCCTCATAGCCCCTGTCGTCGAGCGCCTCCTAGACTCATCCCAAGCCACACCCACGCGAAAGGCTGGCATGTCCGCCCCGAATAACGACTACGATCCCGTCGAAGTCACCCCCCTGCAGATCGAAGCGGTTGAGACCGCTCGCGACGCCGCACTCGCCGCGATTGCCGCCGCCACGACCCTTGACGAACTCAAGGACGTACGCCTTGCGCACGCTGGCGATCGCTCGCCGCTTGCCTTGGCCAATCGCGAGATCGGGGCGCTCCCGCCCCAGGCCCGCAAGGATGCTGGCCAGCGCATCGGGCAGGCTCGCGGCGCGGTCGCCAAGGCGCTTGCCGCCCGGACCGCTTCTCTCGAGGAAGAGTTCGAGGAGAAGTCACTTGTTGACGAGTGCGTCGACGTGACGCTCCCGTGGGACCTCGAGCCGGTGGGCGCACGCCACCCGTTGACCACCATCCAGGACAAGGTCGCCGACATCTTTGTCGCGATGGGCTGGGAGGTGGCCGAAGGGCCCGAGGTGGAGGCCGAATGGCTCAACTTCGATGCCCTCAACCTCGGACCCGATCACCCCGCGCGCACGATGCAAGACACCTTCTGGGTCTCACCAGAGAAGGCAGCCATGGTGCTGCGCACTCATACATCCCCCGTTCAGGCGCGCACGATGCTCGACCGCGAGCCACCGATCTACATCGTGTGCCCGGGGCGCGTCTTCCGCACCGATGAGCTCGACGCGACGCACTCGCCGGTCTTCCACCAGGTCGAGGGCTTGGCGATCGACGAAGGCATCTCGATGGCGCATCTCAAAGGCACGCTCGACCACTTCGCTCGCGCGATGTTTGGCGATGCCATGACCACGCGTTTTCGCCCGTCTTACTTCCCGTTCACCGAGCCCAGTGCCGAGGTCGACCTGCTCTGCTACGTCTGCCATGGCGATCCCGCACTCGTCGCGGCGTGTCGCACCTGCCGTGGTGAGGGCTGGGTCGAGTGGGGTGGCTGCGGCGTCGTCAATCCTCGCGTTCTCGTCGCTTGCGGCATCGACCCGGAGCGCTACTCTGGCTTCGCTTTTGGGATGGGTCTCGACCGCACGATCACCTCGCGCTACGACATCGCTGACCTGCGCGACCTCATCGACGGCGACATTCGCTTCACCTTGCCGTTCGGGGTGGAGGTCTGATGCGCGTACCCATCGCATGGCTCCGCGAGTATGTGGCGTTGCCGGAATCTGTCTCAGCCGTCGACTTGGCGGCCAAGCTGACTGCGTACGACCTCAAGCTCGAAGAGATCGATTCGGTCGGAGCCGGGATCGAAGGCCCGATCGTGGTCGGTCGCGTCGTCTCTGCCGACAAGGAACCGCAGTCCAACGGCAAGACAATCAATTGGTGCCAAGTCGACGTCGGTCCCGAGCACAACGTCGGTGGCGAGCCGCGTGGCATCGTGTGCGGGGCGCACAACTTCGTCGCCGGTGACCTCGTCGTGGTCTCGCTGCCGGGTGCTGTCCTGCCGGGTGATTTCGCGATCGCGGCGCGCAAGACATACGGACACATCTCGGACGGCATGATCTGCTCCGGCGCGGAGCTGGGCATTGCAGGCGATCCGGCCGGGATCATCGTCATCGAACCGACTGAGGCGAGCGTCGGCGACGACGCGATCGAGTTGCTCGGTCTGCGCGCTGAGGTTCTTGACCTCGAGGTCAACCCTGACCGCGCGTATGCGTTGTCGCTCCGCGGGGTCGCGCGTGACACGGCGCTCGCATTCGGCGTCGCGTTCAGCGATCCGGCCGCGATCGAGGCGCCGCGTGGGGGAGAGGCCTACCCCGTCGTGGTCGAAGACGCCGTTGCCTGCCCGGTGTTCACGGCACGCGTCGTCACAGGATTCGACTCCTCGCGTCCAACGCCGAGCTGGATGGCGCGCCGGATCGAGCTTGCGGGCATGCGGTCGATCTCGCTTGCGGTCGACATCACCAACTACGTCATGCTCGAGCTGGGTCAGCCGATCCACGGCTATGACCGGGCCACTCTGCAGGGCCCGATCGTGGTGCGCAAGGCCGTCGAGGGCGAGAAGATCACCACCCTCGACGACGTCACACGCACGCTGACCGCCGCCGATCTGCTGATCACCGACGATTCCGGGCCTATCGGCTTGGCGGCCGTCATGGGCGGACAACATACCGAGCTCACCGCGACGACCACCGACATCGTGATCGAGGCTGCGCACTTCGACCCGCCCATGGTTGCGCGCACTGCTCGTCTCATGAAGCTTCCCTCCGAGGCTTCCAAGCGCTTCGAACGCGGCGTAGATCCCGAGCTGCCGGCGATTGCCACGCAGCGCGCCGCCGAGCTGTTCGCCGCTTACGGCGGAGCCACGATCCAGGACGGGCTCACGTACGTCGGCGAAGCCCCTGCTCCAGCCACGATCACGATTGCGGCCGACCTGCCCGCGAAGGTCACCGGCATCGCCATAGACACGGCGACATCTATCTCAGCACTGGAAGCCAATGGCTGCTCGGTGCGGGTCGAGGGTGACCATCTGGTCGTAACGCCGCCGACCTGGCGCCCCGATCTCACCGACCCCTACGACCTGGCCGAAGAGGTCCTCCGCGTCGTGGGCTACGACCAAGTGCCCTCCGTGCTGCCTCCTGCGCCGGCCGGTCGAGGCCTGACGAAGGCGCAACGACTGCGCCGCAGGGTCGGCATGGTGCTCGCTGGAGCGGGTCTGATCGAGGTGAAGACGTTCCCGTTTGCCGGACCGATCGACATGGACAAGCTGGGGCTGCCAGCAGACGACGCGCGTCGCCGTCAGGTGCTGCTGGAGAACCCGCTGTCCGCCGAAGAGCCGGGCATGACGACGACCTTGCTGCCTGCTCTTCTCAAAACGTTGGTCCTCAACATCGGACGCGGTCACTCCGACGTGGCAATCTTCGAGACTGGACGCGTCTTCCTACCCAAGGATGGTGCGCTCGAAGCGCCGATCTACGGCGTGGATTCACGTCCGACATCCGCTCAGCTTGCCGCGCTCGAGGCCGCCCTTCCTGCCCAACCGCAGCGTGTCGGCATTGTCATGGCGGGTGAACGGGTGCATTCGGGATGGTGGGGCAAGGGCCGTGCCGTGTCGTGGGCAGACGCGATCGCTGCGGTCCTCGAGGTCGCCCGTGCGCTCCACGTGCCAGTCGAGGTCGAAGCCATCGCCTACGCGCCGTGGCACCCCGGGCGATGCGCTCAATTCGTGCTGGACGGGACGATCATCGGACATGCGGGCGAGCTTCATCCTCGCGTCGTCAAGTCGTACGGTCTTCCCGCGCGCACGGTTGCCGCCGAGTTTGACCTTGATGCGCTGATCGCTGCGGCGCCAGACCTTGGTGACGCGCCTTCGTTCTCGACCTTCCCTGTTGCCAAGGAAGATGTCGCGCTTGTGGTCGATGCGGACATCACGGCTGAGAGCGTCGCACGTGCCTTGCAGGGTGCAAGTGACCTGATCGAATCGGTACGGCTCTTCGATGTCTACACCGGAGACCAGGTGCCGACCGGCGCCAAGTCGCTCGCCTTCGCGTTGCGCTTGCGGGCTCCGGATCGCACCCTGACCGACGACGAGATCAAGACCGCCCGAGACGCGGCCGTCGCCGCAGCGCATACAGCCACCGGCGCCACCCAGCGCACCTAACCCCGAACTCCGCTGAGAGTGACGTTTTGGTCGCGACACGCCTCGCGTGTCGAGCCAAAACGTCACTCTCAACGGAAGGTAGGCGGAGGGCGGGTGCTAGCTGCTGAGGTCGTAGACGGTCGAGTTGCCGACGGTCGTGGCGGTGTAGTTGTCGGCCACCCAGGTGGCGATCGCGGAACTGCTGCTTGAGGAGCCTCCGGGTCCGCCGCCTTGGCCGCTCGAGATGTAGTAGCTGACGTCGCCCGCCTTCACGTATGCCTGGAACTCGGCCAGCGTCGGCGTCGGGTCACCGCTCCAGCCGCCTATTGCCATCACACTCGTGTTGCTCGACAACTCGAGGGTGGCAGCCGACTGAGAGCCGTTGACTGCCGCAGACCATCGGCTGGTCGTTGCCGCGAGCAGTTCCTCGACCGACGACGCAGACGATGAGCTAGAGGAGTTGGTGGAGGTCGAAGAATCGGTGGTCGACTGTCCGGGACCGCCACCCATGGCAACACCCATGCCCCCGCCGCCCATACCGCCGGATCCTGACATCGAGACCGTGGGGATGGAGCCCGAGTGGGCGGTGAGAGCGGTGTCGACGGTGTAGGCCGCGGTGCCGCCAAGCGAGAACACCATGCCCACGATGACGGCAGACGTCACCAACCGAGAGAGTTCCATCACGGCGTGGAGGCACAGGATCAGCGCCGATGCCGCGGTGACGGCCAGAAGCACCCGGCGGAGCGAAGACCCACTATCGCCCAGGAGCGAGAAGCTCCAGATTCCAGCGGCCGCAATGAGGGACGCAAAGCCGAGTGACCCGGTCGCGGTTCCGCGAATGCGCCAAAGCAGCGACACCGTGATGCCGAGGATGGCCGCG
>JAOPXA010000241.1 GCA_025965395.1 Nocardioidaceae bacterium
GGACATGCCGAGCGAATGCGCCGAGTCCTTGATCTCTTGCGCCACACGAAGGTAAGTGGCTTCGTCATAGTCGACCAGGTCGATCTTGTTGATCACGACGACGACGTGCGGGACGCGAAGGAGGGAAGCCACAGCGAGGTGGCGCTGCGTCTGCTCCTGCAATCCCTTGCGGATATCGACAAGGATCACCACGACATCAGCAGTGCTGGCGCCCGTGACGGTGTTGCGGGTGTACTGAACGTGGCCAGGGCAGTCGGCGAGAATGAACGACCGCTTGGTCGTCGCGAAATAGCGATAGGCCACGTCGATCGTGATGCCTTGCTCGCGCTCGGAGCGGAGTCCGTCAGTGAGCAGCGCCAGGTCGGCGGTCTCGAGTCCACGGTCGCGGCTGACGCGCTCAACGGACTCCATCTGGTCAGAGAGAACCGACTTGGAGTCGAACAACAGGCGTCCGACCAACGTCGATTTGCCGTCGTCGACCGAGCCTGCGGTGGCGAGGCGGAGAAGAGTCGTCATGGTTAGAAGTAGCCTTCTTTTTTGCGGTCTTCCATCGCTGCTTCGGACATCCGGTCGTCGGCGCGCGTGGCGCCCCGCTCGGTGATGCGCGTCGAGGCGACTTCGGCAATGACGTCGTAGACGGTGCTTGCATCGCTCGCCACGGCGCCGGTGCACGACATGTCGCCCACCGTGCGGTAGCGCACCTGGCGGGTCTCGACCGTCTCGTCGCCCTTGGGCTGTGCAAATTCACCGACGCTCAGCAGCATGCCGTCGCGCTCGAAGACCTCACGGTCATGCGCGTAGTACAGCTCCGGAAGCTCGATCTTCTCCTGAGCGATGTACTGCCAGATGTCGAGCTCGGTCCAGTTGCTGAGCGGGAAGACGCGCACGTGCTCACCGGGACGGTGCTTGCCGTTGTAGAGATTCCAGAGCTCGGGACGCTGGTTGCGGGGGTCCCATTGTCCGAACTCGTCACGCAGGGAGAACACGCGCTCCTTGGCGCGAGCCTTCTCTTCGTCGCGGCGTCCGCCACCGAAGACGGCGTCAAACTTGTGGTCGCCGATGGCGTCGAGCAGCGGAAGTGTCTGGAGGGGGTTGCGGGTGCCGTCAGCGCGCTCGCGGAGGCGACCGTCATCGATGTAGTCCTGCACCGACGCCACCTCAAGGCGCAGACCGAGCCGTTCGATCGTGGCATCGCGGTAGGCGAGGACCTCAGGGAAGTTGTGGCCCGTGTCGATGTGCAAGAGCGGGAAGGGCACCTTGCCAGGCCAGAACGCCTTCGTCGCGAGGTGCAGCATGACGATCGAGTCCTTGCCGCCAGAGAACAGCAACACGGGTCGCGCGAATTCGGCCACCACCTCGCGGATGATGTGAATGGATTCGCTCTCCAGCCATTCGAGTTGAGTCAGTCGGCGGTCAGCCAAGGTCATACGTGTAGCCCGCATTCGATCTTGTCGAGTCCGGCCCAACGGCCGGAGCGTGGATCCTCACCTGGCGCGACGCGCTTCGTGCACGGTGCGCAGCCGATGGACGGATAGCCGTCGGACAGGAGGGGGTTCAGCAGCACATCATACTCGTCGGCGTAGGCGGTCAAATCATCGAACGACCAGGCGGCAAGAGGATTGATCTTGACGAGTCCGTTCTTGTCGTCCCACGTGATCAACGGCGTGTTGGCTCGCGTCGGCGCTTCATCGCGACGAACTCCGGTGACCCAGGCTTCGTAGCCTCCGAGCGAACGCGACAGGGGTTCGACCTTGCGCATCGCGCAGCAGGCGGTGGGATCGCGCTCATAGAGGCGCTCACCGTAGGCGGCATCCTGTTCGGCGACTGAAAGCTTCGGAGTGACATCGACGATCGTGAGCTGCATCGTCGCCTCGGCAGCGTCACGGGTGCCGATCGTCTCGCTGAAGTGGTAGCCCGTGTCGAGGAAAAGGACGTCGACCCATGGCTGGAAGCGGGCAACGAGATGAGGCAGAACAGCGTCGGCCATCGAGCACGCGACGGTCAGCGAGGTGCCGAAGTTCGTGGCGGCCCATGCGAGCACCGTCTCTGCATCGGTCTCGCCCAGCTCGGAAGCACCTTGCTCCGCGAGAGCCTTGAGCTCAGCGTGGCTGCGCAATGCGCGGGGGTTCGCGGCACGCTCCTGCTCATGGGCGGCACGCTCGGTGGCGTGCTGCTGTGCGCGGAGGCGGCCGGCGCTCAAGGTCGAGGTGGTTGCAGTCTCGATGGCCATGCCTACCTCCTCCATCCATGATCAACGCGAGCGGGACGTGCACATACGTCCCTACAGATTCTAACGTGGCTGTCCGTATGCTGGCGCGTTGTCCGAATGGTGAGAATCTGAGATACAAGGGGCGGCATACCAGGGATAACGCGAGGGCACTGTTGATCATTCCGTCGGGGCCCTACTCTCGGAGCATGGCTATGTATTTCGATGTCCACCCTGACAACCCGCAAGCGCGCACCGTTGGTCAGATCGCCGAACTCCTGCGCAACGACGGGCTGATTGCCTATCCGACTGACTCGTCATATGCGCTGGGTGCTCAGCTAGGCAACAAAGACGGCATCGATCGCATTCGGTCGATCCGAGAGCTTGACGACAAGCATCACTTCACTCTGGTGTGCCGTGACTTTGCTCAGCTTGGACAGTTCGTCTTGGTCGACAACGCGATCTTTCGGGCCATCAAGGCGGCCACTCCGGGCAGCTACACCTTCATCCTGCCGGCGACCAAGGAAGTTCCCCGCAAGCTGATGCACCCCAAGAAAAAGACCGTGGGCGTGCGGATCCCGGCTCATCCGTTCGTGAGCGCACTGCTGGCCGAAATGGGCGAGCCGGTTCTGTCGAGTACGTTGATCCTGCCCGGCGAAGAAGAGCCGATGACTCAAGCGTGGGAGATCAAGGAGGCGCTCGATCACCAGGTCGACGGAGTGGTCGACGCCGGAGACGTGCTCGCCCAGCCGACTACCGTGATCGACTTTTCGAGCGGCGTCCCCGAGATCATCCGCCGCGGTGCAGGTGACGCCTCACCCTTCGAGTGAGGGCACCGTCCAAGGGATGCCAGCTTCTCTCAAGGCGCCATCGAGGATGCCGAGTGCTCGTGGGCCCATTCCGTGCAACGACATGAGGTCTTCGCGGTTGGTATGAGCGACATCCTCGAGGGTGAGGAGCCCGGCACCTTCAAGTGCTCGATGGGCAGGCGTTCCGATGCGTGGCAGTGGGTGGGTCATCAATCACTCCGTCGAGACGAAGTGCATGTTGCCGTCGGGATCGTGAAACGAGATTCCGCGGGCGCCCCAAGGCATGTCACTCGGCTCGCCGATGAAGGCGACAGAGTCGGATAGATCTGCGAACATCGCGTCGACGTCGTCGACGATGAATGAGATCCCGTTGACCACGCCTGATCCGTTGGCGTACATCGCTGTCGTGCCGAGCACCAGCTCGGTCGCTGAGCCAGGTGGAGCGACCGTAAGGAAACGCATACCGCCCATGTCGGCATCGAGGCGCTTCTCGAACCCGAGAACGCCGCCCCAGAACTCGAGCGCCGCTTCTTGGTCCTTGACGATGATTGCTGTCGAATGAATGCGAGTGAACATCTAGAGATCCTTTGCCACGTCTAGCCACTCCGTGAAGAGTGGAACATCGATATCGTCCAAACCGGTGAGCTTGACCGAAGCCATGTCCCTGCTGTTGGGCTGCAGGCGTCCGGAGAAGTCGTTGATCTTCTGACCGTCCCACAACATGAAGGTCACCCAGTTGGCGTATGCCTTGAAGCCCGCGACGGGGGTCTTGCCTTCCATCCATACGGGATGGCCGTGCCAGAGCTGGCCGCTGGCCGCGGGGAGCTCAGCGTCGAGCAAGCCTCGAAGCTGGGCACCGATCTCGGCGAAGCCGTCGGGCATTGTTTCGAGGTACTCATCGATCGAGGCGATCTTTGCCATCGGGTGGGGGTCCTTTCCCTACTAGGCTCGATCCTATGACCACCTTCGTCTTCATCCCTGGTGCCGGCGGCAACGCTTGGCTGTGGCATCTCGTCGAGGCTGA
>JAOPXA010000260.1 GCA_025965395.1 Nocardioidaceae bacterium
CGACATCTGGTCTGACGCACATGCTTCAGCGCGTACGGCGGGCCCCCGAGACAGCAGGGTCATCTCGACACGGGCCGCCCGATCATGCTGACGGGGATTGCGCTCGTGGGTGACCTCGACTTCCACGCGCTGGATCTTCTGGCGCTGGTCCCACTTGTCGAGTCGAAGTAGCTTTTCGTTGACGTGCTCGCGGAATCGATCAGAAATTTCACTGTGTCGACCTTTGACAACAATTTCCATTGTTACCTCCTAGAGTGCACTTCACATATGTCGACCGTAGCCGCTCTATGGTCATTTCACTAGGTTTCGAACGGGTGATTGCGGGGAGTCGCTGCAACGACGGCGATCGCGTGGACCCGATGCCCTTGCGCGCCCAGCGCACGCACCGCTTCGGCCATCGTGGAGCCCGTCGTGAGGATGTCGTCGACGAGGATCACGGCTCCCTCGAGTCGCTGATGACGAGCCGCCAAAGCCCCTCGCAGGTTGGCCGCTCGGTCGACGGCGTCCAGGCCCGCCTGGTCACGAACCACTCGCGCATGACGGAGGGCACGTCGCACGCGTACGTCCTGGCGGTCGCGCCGCAACTCTCTCGCTGCACCAGCGGCCAACGACCCGACCGCGTCGAATCCGCGCTGGCGCACCGAACGCCTGGTGGAGGGGATCGGCACCAACGTTAGCCTCGCGTGCGCGGAAGCGGCTTCACGGATGGACGCAGCGAGGAGTGGCGAGAGCGCCGAGGCGACGGTGAATCTGCCGTGCTCCTTGAACTCGACGATGACATCACGCAACGGACCCTCGTAGCGACCAGCGGCATAAGGTGGCGCGTCGAGCAACTGCTCCGGAACGGGTGAGGGCCACGCCAGAAACGGCACCGGGGAGATCGCTGCTCGGCATGCCGGGCACAGCGTCGCGGCGGCGCGGCCGCACCCCGCGCAGGCCGCTCCCCACAGGAGATGGGCTGCGGCGTCCGCAAAGCTGGGTTCGACCATCGGGCAAGAATGCCCCCGAATCGAGGGACCAACCAGCTCGCAGAGGCAAGCCTGTGGAAGACCCCGCTTGGATGTCAGCCTGTGTAGACGGGGCTGCTGAACTTCTGCCCAGCGACGCGCTCCCACGACCCTCGCGGGCGCAAGAACCACAGGGCGCCATCGATGTCTGTCACATACATCGCCGACTGTGCGGAACCGCCTGTCACAAAACCGGCCGGGTTGACGGTGGGCAGCAACGGCTCGCCATCAGCACCTCCGCCGCTCGCCCGCGACCCGTCGATGCGGGCGGTGTAGACCTGCGGACCCGATGCGCCTGTCTCGGCGACGACCGTGACCTCGGAGGTGAGATCCCACACGACCGTACGCGGAAAGCTCAGGCTGGTGTTCGTCGTACCGGCAGCTTCGATGCGTCCGAGCCCCGTGACCTCGCCTTTGACGTTGTGCAAGATCGGGCCGGTGTAGACCGACGCCGGCCCACCGTCGGTGCTGGCGATCGCAGCGAAGCGCGCACCGTCCGGCGACAGCGACATTGCCGACACGTCAAAAGCGTCAAGACCTCCCATGTCAACCTCACGCGGGTCACCCTTGGAGACCACCCGTAGACGCGACACGCCAGAAGCTTGATCGACCAGCCACAGATCGTTCCGCACGTCCCAGACGGGCGGGGCAAAGTTCGTGCCCGTGATGACCTGCTCCCCCTGAGCAGAGGTGGCCGACAGGCGGCTAACCACTGCCCGCTTGCCGGCACCAACGATCGCAGCGATCTGCTTGTCGGCGGGGTCCACGGAGACGTGGGTCGCGCCCTGCGCATCCTTGCCCCAGTTGCCGCCGAGCGCTTTGGCGTCGCTGCCTGAAAGCTTGACGACACGGTTGTTGCGCAACGCGTAGTAGGTGCCCCGCCCCGATCGCGGCGCAAACTCCGACCAGGCGTCGAGCGATTGGTCGCCTTGGCCCAACGGATTGAGCTCTGACGAAGCGGCGAGAATGCGCACGCCGGTGATGCCCGGGACCTGGCGCATCGTCCAGACGAGCTGAGCTGATGCCCGCTCTTGCTGCTGCTTGGTCAGAGTGGCGAGGCTGTCACGGAGCTGGATCTCGACAAGGCCGTCGGAATCTTGAGTGACGGTGCTTCGCAGCGTGGTGTCCTTGGGGAGATAGGTGCGCGCTTGGCCCTGTAAGGAGCCTTGCGGGCCGCGCAGCAGGCTTCGTACGAGCTCAGTGGGCATCCCCTCCCCCGCCACCAAATAGACGGGTACGGCCGCAAGGCGGCTTCCTGAAGGGTCGAAGTAGAACGTCTCGAAGGGACGAAAGTAGTCGTTGAAGTAGCGCTGGGACACCCAGTTGCCTTCAGGAGGAGTGCTGATCCGCCATTCGCCCTTGACCTTGACCAAGCCCAGATCAACGCTCTCAGTGGCGTCGATATTGCGGTAGCGACCAAGACCGTCAAGGCTGGCGAGGTGATCGATGGCGACGCTGAGCTGTCTCCCGCCCGTCACCGTGGTCGAGCCACCGACGTCGATGCTCGAGTAGATCGAGGTCTTGTCAGTAGGCCGCCAGTCCTTGGCCGCATCGGCGGTGAGGAAGGACGCCGCCGTGCCCGTGCTGACGGGGAACGCGAGCATCGCCTCGAGGAAACCTCGGACGATCTCGCGGGGAGTCGCCCCCGCGGTGGGACCGACGGGCGAGAAACGGGTGGCGCTTTGTGCGTCGCTCGGCTCCTGATCGACCTTGACGACCTTGCCCGAATCAGGGATGCCTGAGCACCCCATCAGGAGCGCGATCGCGGCTATCGCGGCAAGACGCGGAGCCCACGACGAGGTGATGCGTGGGGTGATCACGCCATGACCTCCGGCTGCAACGGGATGGGGCCGACGACTTCGCGGGCGTTGCGGCTCTTGGGGATCGTCAGCACGAAGTTACTGCCACTGCCCTTGGCGCCCCAGGCCTTGAGGCTGCCTCCGTGAAGCTCAGCATCCTCCTTGGAAATGGCCAGGCCGAGCCCCGTGCCGCCGCTGGCGCGCGCCGGATCGGCACGCCAGAAGCGGTTGAACACCAGATTGGTTTCCTCAGGCTCCAAGCCCACGCCGAAGTCTCGAACTGCCAGGCCCACGCAGAGGTCATTGTGGGCGACGCGGACCTCGATGCGGTCCGACTGGCTGTAGTTGACGGCATTCAGCACGAGGTTGCGCACGATGCGGTCAATGCGGCGCACGTCGGCATCGACGTAGGCCGGGCCGTCATCGTTGATCACCGAGACCGAGATTCCCGAGCGCCTGACGGCGGGATCTTCGACCGCGCGCTGAGCCACGGCAACGAGGTCGAGTCGGTCGAGATCGAGATGCGCGAACCCCGCGTCGAACCTGCTGATCTCCAGCAAATCGACGAGCAGCTCTTCGAATCGTTGCAGGGCGGCTTCGAGGAGTTCGGCTGATCGCGCGGTCACCGGATCGAAGCCTGCGCGAGCGTCGTGGATGACCTCGCTCGCCATACGCACGGTCGTCAACGGCGTACGCAACTCGTGCGAGACGTCTGACACGAATCGCTGCTGGACCCGCGAAAGCTCTTCGAGGCGGCGGATCTGGTTTTGGAGGCTCGCCGCCATCTGGTTGAACGAAGTGCTGAGGCGGGCAATGTCATCCTCCCCATTGACGTGGATGCGCTGCTCGAGGCGTCCGCTTGCATACCGCTCGGCGATCCGTCGGGCGAGACGGATGGGGGTGATGACCTGACGCGAGACGATCCAGGCGACAGCACCCACGAGCAGGACCATGACCGGTCCGCCGAGGAGCAGCGCCTTGCGCACGAGGTCGAGCGTCGCCTGTTGTTGCTCGAGCGAGTACAGGAAGTACATCGCGTACGTGTCGCCGCTGCGCGGGATATGGATCTGGCTCCCCACAACGATCCCGGGCTCGCTGCTGGAGTCGTCCAGGGTGCCAAGTCGGGTGTATGACCAAAACGTGCCCGGCTCGTCGACAACGCGTTGGGTGAGGTCACCGGGCAAGGATCCCGGCGCGATGTCTGCCGAAGCACGCACGGGTCTCTGGGCCGAGTCTGCGATGAGCGGACCCTCGAGCACGACCTCGAAGTTTCGTGAGCCACCCCTGCGCCCGGTCAGGGAGTCGACTATCTCATTGAGGCTCTGCGAGTCTGCCTCGTTGCTCGCGCCGACGTTGGCGTCGATCTCTTGCTGCGCATACTCAAAACCCGAACGCGCCTCGGCCACCACGGCTTCTTGGCGGTTGCTCGTCAGCCCGTCCGAGACCGACCGCAGCAGAGCGAAACCCATGAAGAGAATCACCAAGGCGCTGAGAACGATGGTGCTGACCACCACGCGGGTCTGGATCGACCGGCGCCACAGCCGGGCCACCGCGCGCATTAGGAAGTAACTGCTTGATAACCAATGCCCCGCACCGTGCGGATCACCTGCGGGTTCTCGGCGTCGTCCTCGATCTTCGAACGCAACCTGGTCATGTGGACATTGACGAGCTTGGTGTCACCGGGATGGTGGTATCCCCACACCTTTTGGAGCAGCGTTTCGCGGC
>JAOPXA010000021.1 GCA_025965395.1 Nocardioidaceae bacterium
GGGACGATCGCATGGGTGAAACCGATGCGCGCTGCCTCTCGAATCCGCGCGCCCAGACCTGACACCTTGCGCACCTCGCCCGCGAGACCGACTTCGCCGATTGCCACGACGTGAGACCCGATCGGCAGGTTCTCGAGCGCGGACGCGGCAGCGATGGCGACGGCAAGGTCGACCGCCGGCTCAGTGAGCTTGGCGCCGCCGACCGTGGCGGCGTAGACGTCGTGCTGGAGGAGGTTGATGTCGCAGTGCCTGGTGAGCACGGCCAGGATCATGGAGACGCGGGAAGAGTCGAGCCCGCTCGTGGTGCGTCTGGGATTGGTCTGTGTCGTCGCGATGGCGAGGGCTTGCACCTCGGCCAGGAGCGGGCGACGACCCTCCATGGTGACGGTCACACAGGTGCCCGCCACCGGCGTGACGTGCCGCGAGACGAACAGACCCGTGGGGTCAGGCACCTCGACAATGCCGTCGTCGACGAGGTCGAAGCAGCCGATCTCGTCGATGGGCCCGAAGCGGTTCTTGACCGCGCGCAGAAGCCTCAGCCGTGAGTTGCGGTCGCCCTCGAACTGCAAGACGACATCGACGAGGTGCTCGAGCACCCGCGGCCCGGCGACCGAACCGTCCTTTGTGACGTGACCGACGAGCAGTGTTGCGATGTTCTTGGTCTTGGCGACCTGCACCAAGGTGGCGGCCACCTCGCGGACCTGAGTGACGCCACCGGGCACCCCATCGACGCCTGCCGAGCCGATGGTCTGGACCGAGTCGACGATGAGCAAAGTGGGCTTGACCTGCTCGATGTGGCTCAGCACCGCACCAAGGTCAGTCTCGGCGGCAAGATAGAGAAGCGGCTCAACCGCACCGGTGCGCTCTGCGCGCATACGCACCTGGCCGGCGGACTCCTCGCCCGACACATACAGCGTGCGCTCGCCCTTGCGCGCCCATCGTGCGGCCGCCTCGAGCAGCAGCGTCGACTTGCCGACGCCAGGCTCACCCGCGAGCAGCAGCACCGCGCCCGGCACCACGCCGCCTCCCAGCACGCGGTCGAACTCGGGTATGCCGCTTGTCGTGGCAATGGAGGTCTGCGTGTCGACTTCCGTCATCGGAATGGCAGGGCTCGTGACGGGGGATGCCTTGGTGCGCGCGGCCGACGCGACGCCTACCTCGTCGACCGTGCCCCACGCTTGACACTCGCCGCACCGACCGACCCACTTGCTCGTGGTCCAACCGCACTCGGTGCAGGTGTATGCGGGTCTCGCCGGCTTGGGAGGCATGGGTTACAGGCTAGGCGACGGGTCGGACAGTCTTGGTTTCGACAGGCTCAACCAGCGGAAGACGGCTCGACCGGCGGAAGACGGTTCGACCGGCGGAAGGCGGTTCAGATCCGGACGTTGCCGCTCGGGGTGGTGAACTCAGCAGCCAGGATGCCGGGCGTGCCGTTCGGCGCGACCCACCGCACCTCGAGGGTCTCGAGCGCTTCGATCGCCGGCTGACCGAGCCAGTCAGAGACCCGACGAGGATCTCCGGCGATCTCGAGCGCGATGAGCTCGACGTCGGAAACTGCGCCCTGCGAGGGATGCTCCGCAGCGGGCACGTCCCACGAGATGACCCAGGGCAGTTGGGGGTCGCTGGCAAAGCCCTTGAGGCCGATTTGGTGCCACTGCAGGTTGAAGCCGTCGGGGCGGCGACGATTGCCCTCGATGGCGTGGCGACCGATGCGCTTCTCGACCTCGGCGAGGTCGTTGACGGCCACGACCCACCCGAGCCAACCACCACCAGCATCAGAACGAGCACGGACTGCCTGGCCGAACGGCGCCTTCTCGGAAGCGGGATGATCGAGCACTTCGACGACTTCGAGGTACTGGCCATTCTTGAGCGGCATGATCATGTTGCGGGTGCCGAAGCGGGGGTGAATGCCACCGTCGAGAAAGTCGGCGCCAAGCAGTTCGCTCAACTTCGCCGTGGTGCTGAGCAATCCTGCGGGTCCAACTGCGAACGAGACGTGGTCGAGGTGCATACCCGATTGTGGCCGGACACACCGATCACGGATTTTGTCAGGGTAGCCTTACATCGCGCGGCCGAAGACCTGGCTGACCCACCAGATGCCGTTGTCGTCCTTATAGGCACCCAAACCGATGAGCCGATACTTAGGCCGGAGGATGTTCTCTTTGTGCCCGGGGGAGTGCATCCACGCGTTCACGACCTTCTTGCCCGACGTGAAGCCGTACGCGATGTTCTCGCCCACCATGCTCAGGTCGCAGTTGTCCATGATCGGGCCGAGCTCTTGGTGGTACATCTGCTGCTTGGTGGCCATCTTCTTGGCCCAGCGCTCCGCAAATCCATCAACGCACTTTGCGGCCTTCTTGAACTTGAGCTTCACGCGATCTCGGTCGGTGCGCTCCTTGTTGGTCCACTTGATCGCCGAGGCTTCATACCGATCCGATGCCGAAGCAGCAGAGGCAAGCCCAGGCACGGCGAGCAGCATCACCAAGCAAACGAGCAGCGCAAACACGCTGCGCACGAACGATCCCCCGAAAGTCATAGCTAAAACCTAACCCGAGGCCGGGTCCGTTCGTGGCGTTTTGGGGGTGATTCCGCTCGCCCGATGCCGCGCTGTCTGAGGGCCTGCGAGCTGCCCCTCGCAGTGTCGGACAAGCTCGGCGTATGCGGTCTCGCCCATCAGCTCGGTGAGTTCGTCGCGGTTGGAGAGGTAGACAGGTTGGGGACCTACATGCGCCTCGGTGTTGGACGAGCAGTACCAGTCGAGGTCCTTGCCGCCCGGCCCCCAGCCTGCGCGCACATACTCGCCGATCTCGACCTCGGTGTAGGTCGACCCATCCGTACGTTCGACCTCGCGGAACTGCCGTCGCAGCGGTAGCTGCCAACACACATCGGGCTTCACGTCGAGCGGCTTGACGCCGTTGTCGAGGGCCCATCCGTGAAGTGCACAGCCGTAGCCGCCGGAGAAGTCGGTGCCGTTGTGGAAGATGCAGGCTCCGTCGACGACGCGCGTCTTGAGCTCGCCGTCGCCGTCCTTCTCGGTCCATCCGCCGCGGCGCGCGTCGTCGTGGCGCTGCCACTGGGCGGGCGTCAATCGTTCGACGAAACCGGCGACTCGTTCGTGATCCTCGTCGCCCGCGAAGTGCGCTCCCAGAGTGCAGCACCCTGCGTCGGGGCTCGTCGCGTAGATGCCTTTGCAGCCCGCCCCGAAGATGCAGGTCCAGCTCGACGTCAGCCACGTGAGGTCGCACCGAAAGATCTCACTCGCGTCGTCGGGATTGGCGAACTCGACGAACGCGCGCGGGAAGTCGATCGATACCTCGGGCATACCCTCACTCTAATCGCGCCGCACGCGCAAACTCATCGCCCGCCAGGACCGCGTTTACCCGGCGTGACGAAGAGAGTGGGAGGATGGGCGTATGCGCATCGGCGTTCTCGACATCGGCTCCAACACGGGTCACCTCTTGGTGGTGGACGCGTACGACGGCGGTCCTCCCATTCCGGCCTATTCCTACAAGGAGCCGCTTCGTCTCGCCGAGCACCTCGACCCAGACGGCGCCGTGGGCGAGGCGGGTATCGCCCAGCTCATCAAGTTCGTGATCGAGTCCAAGGCAGAGGCGGCAGAGCGGGGGTGCGCCGAGATCTTGGCGTTCGCGACCTCAGCGGTCCGCGATGCCGTCAACTCAGACGAGGACATCGCTCGCGTCCGCACCGAGAGCGGGGTCGACCTAGAGGTCATGCCCGGCGACAACGAGGCGCGCCTGACGTTTCTGGCTGTGCGACGCTGGTTTGGTTGGTCCTCCGGCCGGCTTGGTGTCTTTGACATCGGTGGTGGCTCACTCGAGATTGCGGTGGGCGCCGACGAGGTTCCCGAGGTCGCTCAGTCATTGCCGCTCGGCGCAGGCAGGCTCACCCGTGACTGGCTCCAGCAGGGCCGGTCCGTCGCCGACTTCCGCTTCTTCGTTCGTACCTCCATCGCCGCAGACGCCGGAGCCTTGCTCAGGGGCGGTGCGTTCGACCACGCCGTGGCAACGAGCAAGACCTTCCGGTCGCTCGCCCGGATGTGTGGCTCAGCTCCCTACACCGAGGGTCAGTATGTGCGTCGCACGCTGCGCCGCAAGGACCTCAAGGTGCTGACCGAGCAGTTGAGCGGCATGGAGGTCTCTGCCATCGCCGAGCTTCCGGGCGTCTCGCCCAACCGCGCGCACCAGATGCTGGCGGGTGCGCTGGTCGCCGAGTCCGCCATGGACCTGTTCGACCTGTCCGAGCTGGAGATCTGCCCCTGGGCGCTCCGCGAAGGCGTCCTCATCCAGCGGATCGACCAGTTCTAGGGTGGCCGCTGTTCCTGCTCCGATCCCGATTTCCTTGTCGACCTCTTCGGTCTATCCGGGCACGACCGCGAGCGGCTTCGAAGCGGCCAAGCGGCTCGGCTACGACGGCGTCGAGGTCATGGTGGGCATCGACTCCGTCAGCGCCGACATCGCTCAGGTCAAGTCGCTGTCGGAGTTCCACGAGATCCCGATCCACGCGATCCACGCTCCGTGTCTCCTCGTCACTCAGCGCGTATGGGGGATCGAGCCCTGGGGCAAGCTCATCAAGAGCGCCGAGATGGCGCACGAGGTCGGCGCCGACACCGTCGTCGTCCATCCGCCGTTTCGCTGGCAGCGCGACTATGCGCGCGGATTCGTCCAGGGCATCGCCGACCTGGAGAAGGAGACCGACATGGTCTTCGCGGTCGAGAACATGTACCCCTGGCGCACCGGGCAACGCGAATTTCAGGCATACGCTCCAGGCTGGGATCCCGTGGTTCAGGACTACGCCCACGTGACGCTCGACCTTTCCCACAGCGCGACCGCGCAAGGCGATCCCGTGCAGATGGCCAAGGACCTCGGTGGTCGGCTCGCGCACATCCACATGGCCGACGGTGCGGGCTCGGCCAAGGACGAGCACATGATCCCTGGTCGGGGCACGCAGCCGTGCCAGGAGTTCCTCGAACAAGCCGCCGCTCAGGGGTTCAAGGGCCACATCGTGGTAGAGATCAACACCCGCAAGGCCGCCGATCAGTTGGCCCGCGAAGCCGATCTGCTGGAGGCGTTGGCCTTCATCCGCCTGCACTTCGACGGCTGACCGGCCCTAAGGTAAGGCCATGGCTTCCCTCGCAATCTTTGGCGTCGGCGTGATCGGCGAGATGCTTCTCTCTGCGTTGCTGAAGGGTGGCATCCCGCCCGGCGACATCGTCGTGACGGAGAAGCGTGCCGACAACGCGGCGAGGATCACCGCGACGCACGGCGTCACCGTGGTCGACAACAGCGTCGCGGCACAGGGGGCGGACCTGCTCTTGATCGTCGTCAAGCCTCAGGACGTGTTCGGGCTGCTCGACGAAATCGGCTCGTCCATCCGGCCCGGCAGCACGGTGATCTCGCTCGCCGCCGGCATCACGACCGCGTCGATCGAAGCGGTGGTCCCTGAGGGTGTTGCCGTCATCCGCGTCATGCCCAACACGCCCGCCCTCGTGGGTGAAGGCATGTATGGGGTGTCCGTTGGTTCCGCCGTCTCCGATGCGCAGCTGGAGGCCGCCTTGTCGCTGCTGCGGTCCAGCGGCAAGGTCTTGGTGATCCCGGAGGCCGACCAGAACGCGTTGACGGCCGTGTCCGGCTCGGGGCCGGCATACATCTTCCTGGTCGCTGAGGCCATGATCGCGGCGGGCGTGGCCGCAGGCTTGTCTGCGGAGACCGCCCACGACCTCACTGTCCAGACCGTGGTGGGCTCGGCGAAGCTTTTGGCAGCAAGCGACGTCGGGCCTGAGATCCTGCGCCAGCGCGTCACATCCCCACAAGGAACGACGGCCGAGGCGATCGCGGTCCTTGAGGCGCGCGGCTTGCGCAAGGCCTTCGAGGACGCAATAGCGGCTGCGGTTGCACGCGCAGCCGAGCTTTCCGCCTGACGGCGTAGGGTTTCGGTATGAATGCGAACGCCTGTGTCGTCTTCGACGAGCGCCTGACGGAGTACAACTTTGGGCCTTCGCATCCCATGGCCCCGGTGCGTGTCGACCTCACGATCGCCCTTGCTCGCGAGTTTGGCCTCATCGACCCTAGCTGCCTCGACGAGGTGACCGCCGAGCCGGCGAGCGATGAGCTCTTGGCCACGGTGCACGACGAAAGCTACATCGAGGGCGTCAAATATCTCAGTGCCCATCCCACCGAGTCCAACCTCGCGTTAGGGCTGGGATCTGAGGATAATCCCGTCTTCGCGCACATGCATGAGGCAAGTGCGCTCATCGCGGGTGCCAGCGTCGAGGCAGCGCGACGCGTCTGGACGGGGGCAGCACGGCACGCGATCAACGTCAGTGGTGGTTTGCACCACGCCATGCCCGGCGCCGCGAGTGGCTTCTGCATCTACAACGACGTTGCCTTGGCGATCGCGTGGTTGCTCGCCAACGGCGCCGAACGCATTGTCTATATCGATGTGGATGCTCATCACGGTGACGGCGTGCAGAAGATGTTCTACGACGAGCCGCGCGTGCTCACGATCTCGGTGCACGAGTCGCCCAAGACGCTGTTCCCCGGCACGGGCTACGCGACCGAGTCCGGCGCCGAGGGCGCCGAGGGATCGTCCGTCAACGTCGCTCTCCCGCCCGGTACGAGCGACGCGGGGTGGTTGCGGGCGTTCCATGCGGTCGTCCCCGACCTCGTTCGCGAGTTCAAACCGCAGATCATCGTGTCGCAACAGGGTTGCGATTCTCACATGGATGATCCGCTCACCAACTTGATGCTGAGCGTCGACGGTCAGCGCGCCTCATACTTGGCGATCCGTGCGCTTGCCGAGGAGGTCTGCGACGGCAAATGGGTCGCGACCGGTGGTGGAGGCTATTCGGTCATGGATGTGGTGCCCCGCGCCTGGGTGCATCTGATGGCGATCGTGGCCGGCCGGGATATCGACCCGGAGACCGCGACGCCAGAGGGCTGGCGCGCGCGGATTGCTGCCATGCGCGACCTGCCGGCGCCGAGCCGAATGACCGATGGCCGCTCCACCGCATTCCGGCCTTGGACTCAAGGATATGACCCGGCGAGCTGGTTGGACCGCTCGATCCTTGAGACGCGGGCCGAGCTGTTTCCGATGTTCGGTCTCGATCCGCAGCCCTAAAATAGGTCTCTAGGACCCCCAAAATAGTCCGTTAGCACTATTGATTTTCGCTGATGCTCTTGACTGGGCGGCGGAGTTTGGAAACAACTTCCCCAAGAGCATCACGAGGCACTAGTCTCATCGCAGGCACGCGCGCTCCTTCTCCGGTGGGGAAGCCGGAGAGCGCGCGTGCCGCCCGGGAAGTTGGTGTAGATCATGCCTTCGAGTGTGAAATTTTTAACGGTTGCAGAGGTTGCGGCCTCGATGCGCGTCTCGAAGATGACGGTATATCGGCTGGTGCACAGTGGAGAGCTCGAGGCCATTCGTGTCGGCCGCTCCTTCCGCGTACCCGAGCACGGCGTAGAGGCCTACCTCGCGAAGTCGTATTTTCAGGCCGGTTAGGGCATTGCGCTGCCGTGCCCGTAGTCTGGTCATCCAGTTATGTCACGCAGAAGTTGGGTGAACCGTGGGTTCAGTAGTTAAAAAACGTCGCAAGCGCATGTCGAAGAAGAAGCACCGCAAGATGCTGAAGCGCACACGCGTTCAGCGCCGCCGCTTGGGCAAGTGATCTATGGGTCGTGTCGTTCTCGTCACAGGAGTCTCGCGCGACCTAGCTTCGCGCGTCGCACTCCAGCTGGCTGAACGCGCGGCGACCGGTTCGGAGATCGAAAAGGTCGTCGGCATCGACGTCACGCCCCCGCCAGGCGACCTCGGCGGCGTCAAGTTCGTACGCGCCGACATACGCACTCCCGTCATCGGCAAAGTGATGGCCGTCGAGGAAGTCGATACCGTGCTCCACATGGGGTTGGGGCCCGCACTTCAGGGCACCAACGTCCGTGGCGGTGCCAAGGAAATCAATGTCATCGGCACGATGCAGCTTCTCGCTGCGTGCCAGCGCATCCCCGGTGTGACCAAGCTCGTCGTACAGTCGGCGTCGGCTGTCTACGGCACCTCGCCACGCGATCCGGCGATGTTCAGCGAGACCACTTCCGCGCGCGCGGGCACGCGTTCCGGGTGGCCCAAGGACGCGGTCGAGGTCGAGGGTTACGTCCGCGGGTTTGCCCGCCGTCGACCCGACGTCATCATCACCACGCTGCGCATG
>JAOPXA010000051.1 GCA_025965395.1 Nocardioidaceae bacterium
TGCTGATCTTTCTTACGGGCGTCGGCTCCGGGCTTGCCCTGATCGTGGCGTTGGGTGCCCAGAACGTCTTCGTGCTCCGGCAGGGGATTCGACGCGCGCACGTCGGGGCGGTCGTCGCCGTGTGCGCCCTCTCGGATGCGGTCTTGATCATGCTCGGCACCTTGGGCGTCGGTGCGGTTGTCGAGGATCATCCCGACGCACTCCAGATCGCACGGATAGGTGGCGCCTGCTTCCTGCTGGCGTATGGGCTCATGGCCGCGCGTCGTGTCTGGCGACCCTCAGGACCTGAGCCCGGTGCTAAGATACCGACCTCCTCGTGGCGAGTCGCCGTGCTCACCTGCGTTGCGTTCACTTGGCTGAACCCCCATGTCTACCTCGACACGGTGGTGCTTCTCGGCTCGATCGCGAATACGCATGGCCCAAGCGGGCGTTGGATCTTCGCTGTGGGTGCAGTCTGTGCGAGCGTCGCCTGGTTCAGTGCGCTTGGGTATGGCGCGCGGTTCATGAGCAGGGTGTTTGAGCGGCCGCAGGCTTGGCGCGTTCTCGACGGGTTGGTCGCCGTCGTGATGGTGACGTTAGCGCTTTCGCTCGTGGCCGGTGCTTGAGGATTCTTGAGGAAGAGGCCCCCTGCGAGGTCCTGATCGACTGTCGGTGGCGACTGACACACTGGCCGTATGCCTGCTGAGACAACCACCGAACACACCGAGATCGAAGCACTCGATGCCCTGCGCACACTCACCGGGAGCACTGATGCGGTGTTCCACGATGGTCAGTTCGAGGCCATCGTGGCGCTGGTCGATCAGCATCGTCGGGCGCTCGTGGTGCAGCGCACGGGCTGGGGCAAGTCTGCGGTCTACTTCATCGCCACGCTGTTGCTTCGCCGCCGCGGTGGGGGACCGGCACTTCTGGTGTCTCCGCTGCTCGCTCTCATGCGCGATCAGGTGGCGGCCGCTGAGCGCGCAGGGGTGCGGGCTGTGGCGATCAACTCGGCAAACCAGCACGAGTGGGACGACGTGCGAGCCAAGCTGGCAGCCGATGAGGTCGACATCCTTCTGGTGTCACCGGAGCGGCTCAACAACCCGCGATTCCGTGATGAGCAGCTGCCCGATCTCGTCAGCCGGATTGGCATGCTGGTAGTCGACGAGGCTCATTGCATCTCCGACTGGGGTCATGATTTCCGCCCCGACTATCGCCGCCTTGCCGAGCTGATCCGTGACCTGCCGGCTGATGTCCCGGTCTTGGCCACGACCGCCACTGCCAACGCGCGGGTGGTCACCGACGTGGCGGAGCAATTGGGCGGATCAGAGGTGCTCACGATTCGGGGATCTCTGGCCCGCACGTCTTTGCGACTAGGCGTTCTCGACCTTCCCGGGCCGCGCGGTCGGCTCGGCTGGTTGCTGACCCACCTCGGTGACCTGACGGGCAGCGGCATCATCTACGCCCTCACGGTGTCGGCGGCCGAGGACACCGCTCGACTGCTGCGCGAGGCGGGCCACGAGGTGCGGGCCTACACCGGACGCACTGATCCAGAGGAGCGGGAGAAGTCCGAGCAGATGCTCAAGCGCAATGAGCTCAAGGCGCTCGTCGCGACCAGCGCGCTGGGCATGGGCTTCGACAAGCCGGATCTGGGCTTCGTGATCCACCTCGGTGCTCCGTCGTCACCGGTCGCCTACTACCAACAGGTGGGCCGCGCGGGGCGAGCGACCGACAACGCCGACGTGCTGCTCCTTCCCGGCCGCGAAGACAAAGACATCTGGCACTACTTCGCGACCGCCTCGATGCCCGACGAGGAACGCGTCGCCGCGGTGCTGGGAGCGCTCGGCGACTCTCCACTGTCAACCCCTGCCCTTGAGGCCAGGGTCAATCTTCGGCGCACTCCGCTCGAGCTCTTGCTCAAGGTGCTCGACGTCGATGGCGCCGTTCGGCGGGTCAGCGGTGGCTGGGTTGCCACCGGGCAGTCGTGGCACTACGACCGAGAGCGCTATGAGCGCATCGCCGCGGCCCGCACTGCAGAGCAGGAGTCGATGCTCGTCTACCAGCGCACCGACGTGTGTCGCATGGCGACGCTGCAGAGGGATCTTGACGACGAGACGGCCGCGCCCTGTGGTCGCTGCGACAACTGCACCACTCCTTGGTATCCCAGCGACGTGACCGCGGAGGCCTCGCACGCCGCGACAAGTGCGCTCGATCGCGTGGGCGTCGAGATCGAGCCTAGGGCCCAATGGCCCACCGGCGCGGACCGATTGGGCATCCAGGTCAAGGGGCGGATTGCCGCTGACGACAAGGTCGAAGTCGGGCGCGCGCTGGCAAGGTTGACCGATCTCGGTTGGGGTGTTGCTCTTCGCGATCTCTTCGCGGCGGGCGCGCTCGATGGTCCGGCGTCGTCGGCGATTGTCGACGGCTGCATCCGCGTTCTCAAAGACTGGCCTTGGGACGAGCGTCCGGCAGCGATCGTGAGCATGCCCTCGCGGAGCCGGCCTCAGCTGATCGGGTCGGTGGCGCAGGCGCTCTCAGAGATCGGGCGCCTGCCCTATCTGGGAGCGCTCGACTATCAGGGCGATGGCCCAGTGGGGGAGTCTGGCGGCAACAGTGCCTATCGTCTGTCGAGCGTGTGGGGCGCCTTTTCCGTCGGTCCCGAGTTGCGTGCTCGCCTCAAGGCCTTCGCCGGCAAGCCGGTGCTGCTCATCGACGACCGCACCGACAGCCGCTGGACAATGACGGTCGCTGGCCGCCTGCTCCGCCAGCAGGGGGTCTCCGCGGTCCTCCCGTTCTCCCTGGCCGTCGTCGCCTGAGCCCAAGCCCGCCTCTGCCCACCGACGTGAAGGGGTTGTGGTTGCTGGAACGACCACAACCCCTTCATGTCAGAGGTGAGTTCTACGATCGGATCCCATGACCAAGGTTCAGTACTACGTCGCTTCTTCTGTCGATGGCTTCATCGCCACGGTCGATGATCGTCTTGATTGGTTGCTCCAGTTCGGGTTCGACGATTTCGGCGCAATGTATGACGCGTTCTTGGCCGACGTCGGATCACTCGTCATGGGATCGACCACCTACGAATGGTTGCTTCGTGAGGTAGGCGACGACTGGCCCTATGCCTCGCTGCCGTGCTTCGTCGCCACGAATCGAGCACTCGCACCCCATCCGGCGGGCGACATCGATTTCGTCCAAGGCGACATCGCCGCGATCCACCAGCGCGCGGCCGCCGCCGCCGACGCACGCAACGTATGGGTCGTAGGCGGAGGTGATGTCGCGGCTCAATTCGCCAACGAGGGTCTCCTCGATGATTTGATTCTCACCATCATGCCCGTCGTGCTTGGCGAGGGTCGACCGTTGTTGCCCCTCTCTCGGCCGACGGGCAAGCTCTCCGTGCGTGACGTGCGCTCGTTCGCAAGCGGAGCGATGACGGCGACATATTCGCTCCGCTAAGGCTCACTCGTTACAGTGACTCGTGCCCGAAGCCGACGCATCAGACCGCGAGATCTCACTCGTGACCGAGTCCGGTCGCACGGGCGCGTTCACGCTTCGCGTGGGTGGCACGGACCAGTCGCACGTAGACCTTAAAGATCCCACTCGGCTGGAGTTCGACTACATCCAGCGAATGGCCGATGTGCTGGAAGCGCGATGTGTCGAAGGCGCGCCGATACGCGTGGTGCACATCGGGGGAGCGGGGATGACCCTCGCGCGCTACATCACGGCGACGAGACCGCGATCGGCACAAGTAGTCCTCGAGCCGCACGAAGCGCTCACCGCGTTCGTTCGACAGCACTTGCCGCTGCCGGCTCGTAGCGGCATCAAGGTGCGTCCGGTCGATGGCCGCGCCGGCATCGCAGCCATACGCGAGGACTTTGCCGACGTCGTCGTGCTTGACGCATTCGATGGGGCGCGCATCCCCGCCGAGTTGACGACGGGAGAGTTCCTCTCCGATGTGGCGCGCGTGCTCGTCAACGGGGGAGTTCTGCTGGCCAATGTGACCGACCATGCGCCCTTCCCGTATGTGCGCAATGTTGTTGCGGGAGTGTCTGAGCGCTTCGGCCACCTGGCTGCCAGCGCGGAGCCGGCAACGCTCAAGGGGCGCCGTTTCGGCAACGTGCTTCTTGCCGCCTCCGACACTTTGCTGCAGGTCGAGGCCATCCGGCGTCAAGCGGCGCGGTCACCGTTTCCCTACCGAGTCCTCGATGATGGCGACGTGCGCAAACAGTTGGCCGGTGGCTCTGCCTACACAGCCGATAACTCCTCGATGTCACCAGAGCCACCAGGCGGCAAGGCGTTCTTCGCCTAGCCTGCGAGCTAGGCGAGAGAGGCGGCCAACGCCTCGATCGAGTGGTCGATCTCGGCCTCGGTGATGACGAGCGGTGGCGCGATGCGCAGCGTGTGCTCGTGGGTCTCCTTGCACAGCACACCACGGTCACGAAGAGCGAGGGAGACCTCGCGCCCTGACTTGCCGCCGGGCGCGATATCGACGCCGGCCCACATGCCACGACCCCGCACCTCGGTCAGACCATGACCAACAAGCTCACCGAGTCGCCCATGCAGATGGGCACCCAGCTCGGTGGAACGCTGCTGAAATTCGCCGGTCTCGAGCAGTTTGACCACGGCGCGACCGACCGCACACGCGACGGGGTTGCCGCCGAAGGTGGAGCCGTGCTGGCCGGGCTTGAGCACGCCGAGGATGGCTGCGGATCCGACGACTGCCGACAACGGGATGATGCCGCCGCCGAGAGCCTTGCCGAGGGTGTAAAGGTCCGCGCGTACGCCCTCGTGATCGAGCGCGAACGTCGTGCCTGTGCGGGCAAGTCCCGACTGAATCTCATCGGCGATGAGGAGGGCTCCCGCCGCATCGCACGCAGCGCGAGCGGCCTGCCAGTAGCCGGCCGGAGGAACGACGACTCCCGCCTCGCCCTGGATGGGTTCGAGCAGGACGGCCGCCGTCCGCTCGTTGATGGCGCCGCGCAAAGCATCAGCGTCGCCGTACGGAACGGTCACGAACCCGGGCGTGTAGGGCCCGTAGTTGTCGCGCGCGACTGAGTCATCGGAGAATGACACGATCGTGGTGGTCCGACCATGAAAGTTACCGGCAGCGACGACGATCTCGGCCTGGTCGGGCGCGACTCCTTTGACTTCATACGCCCATTTGCGAGCGACCTTGATCGCCGACTCCACGGCTTCAGCGCCGGTGTTCATCGTCAGCACCATCTCGGTGCCGGTCAACGTGGCCAGCTCTTGGCAGAAAAGTCCGAACTGGTCGTTGTGGAAGGCGCGCGACGTGAGGGTCAGCCGATCGAGCTGTCGATGGGCAGCGGCGATCAGATCGGGGTGCCGGTGGCCGAAGTTCAAAGCTGAGTATCCCGACAGAAAATCAAGGTACCGCTTGCCCTCGACGTCCGTGACCCAGGCACCTTCGCCCTCGGAGATCACGACCGGGAGCGGGTGATAGTTGTGCGCGCCCCACTCCTCGTCCAGCTTGATGTACGCGTCGGCAGAAGTCGTCATTCGTCCAGGCTAGCGAAGGCTGGGCCAGATGCCGATCTCACGCGCGTTTGACCGCTACGCGTGTGGCGATACCCGCGACGACGCATGCCGCCAACAGCACAAGGAGGACCGTCCGGAGGTCGGCTCCGCCCGTTTCCACCGTCGCCGCCGACGCGGTCGAAGCACTGAGCACAGAAGCGGTGGCCACCAAAGACGGTGCTGGCCTTTCAGACGTCGAGGAGAGGTCCTTCCAGTCGTAGGAGCCACCGTTTTCACATTGCTGGAGGGTGGGGAAGAAGAGGGACTCACCGATGTCACCTTCGAGCCGAGCGGTCAGTGTGAAGATCCCCTCGCTGGATGGCTGGATCCCCGCACCTGACCACGTGACCTTGTGGGTGTCGACCTCAGCGGCCCAGCCGCTGGGCCCTTCGGCTCGCAGTGCCGTGGAACCCGCTGGCATGGACACCTCAAGATGATTGGTCGGGGAGTCGTCGCAGCCGTGGTCGAACGTGAAGGTGAGCGTGACGGTCCCATCGCCGTTGGGAGCCGCCTGGTACAGGAGAACGTGCGCGGAAGCGGCCGACGTCAGCGCCACGACGCCGACGAACGCGATGACCAAGCCGAGCAGAGTCCGTGTCAGGTGCCTCATGTGACCGTCACCAACATCCGCG
>JAOPXA010000108.1 GCA_025965395.1 Nocardioidaceae bacterium
AACATGATCTCGTCCCAGCTGGGGACACGGCGGCGTTCGGGCTTCTTCTTGCGAGGCTCGTCCGGGGCTCCTGGTACGGAGTCGTTGACCGCAACGTCGTGGGGCATCGCTTGGCTCGACTCTGACGCCGCCTGTTCCACTTCGGGGACCTCATCGAGCGTAGGGGTAGGGGCTCCCGCTTCGCTCTCGGCAAGGGAGAGTTGCTCTTGGGCGCGTCGATCGCGTGCTTGCTTGATCGAGGTGACCGCTGCGTGTGTGGGCTGCGCTAGGGGGCTCAAGATGTCGTCAGGGTGCTCGGCGATGGCGTCAGCGATGGCCATCTCGGCTGAGAACGACGACGGGATATCGCCGACAAGCTCACGAGAGCGGTCACTGTCAGGCACGACGTAGCGGCCCTGGATGTCGTAGGTGTAGGTGACGGTCTCAGCGCCCTCGAAGGGCGTCAGCGAAACCGTCCATTTGCCGTCTTCGCGCTTCCAGGCATCCCACTGTGAGTTGTCGATGCTGCGTCCGTCGATGCCGAGGCGCTCTGAGACGGCGACTCCAAGACGCACAGGAGCGCCCTCGGCGTGCTTGCGGCGCACGATAGTGCCCTGCGCGCGTTCGGCGATATGCTCACGTTCGGCCACCACCGGGATGGCGTAGTTGCTGATCTGGTCGAGTGAGATGCCGCCGGAGTCGGCGACCTGTTGGGGACTCTCGCCTCGACGAATTCGCGTCTGAATTTCGCGGGGTGTGAGGGGATTTTCCATCTGGATCTCCAACTGGCCAGAATCAGCCTTGTTGTGTCGTAGGGCAGCCCTCATACGGCTGTCGATCAAGAGACTGAACTCGTCGCCGGTGTCGGGGTCGCGCACAACGAGCTTGCGCCCGTCCGTCGTCAGCCTGATCAGCCTGAGCTCGCGCATACGTGCCTCCGCATCGAATCTCTCAGTGCCATTGTCGCGTGTCAGGCTTGCAATTCCAACGAGACTCGCCGAAAGGAGTGGGCTAGGTCAAGAACCCATCGAATGTGTGGTCGAGGTTGCCGAACCGGTGCGCGGTGATCGAGACGGCTTGTTCGAGCAGAAAGGGCAGCATCTCGATGCGCCCAGCGTTGACGACGGGATTGTCGTAGATGGCAATGTCGGGGTTGCCGCCCACGGCCATGGCGAGGGCGCGGGTGTCATCCCCAAGAACCCGGATGCGGGCATGCGGCAACGTGGCGGCGCGGCGGATCCAGGACTCGTCGTCCTCGACAACGGCGTCGCTGCACACGGCAGCGAGGGGGTCCGGCACGGGATGTGCTGAACTCAGTGAGAAGCTCGCACCCGTACGGAGACCGGCAAGGACGACCCGCGCGAGGTCGACGACATTGCCCTCGGTCCCGAGACGAAGGACGACGGCCGTCGGGAGGTAGCGGAACACGTTGCGTTCGACGCCGAGGTCGGAGACATCGGTGCTGATGCCGAGTTCGCTCAGCCAGGTCAGGTCGTCGTCTGCTGCGATGTCGTCGAGTAGATCGAGGTCGTCTTCCTCGAGGTGGCCCGTCAAGTCCTCGAGCAGGTTCAGGATGGGCTCGCTGAGCTTGTTCCGATCACTGACCTCGACGATCTCACTGGATTGCCACGAGCCTAGGTGGATGAGGTAGTTGGGACCTCCTGCCTTGGCTCCTGGACCCACGCTCGAACGTTTCCATCCGCCAAACGGCTGACGTTGGACGATCGCTCCGGTGATGCCTCGGTTGACGTAGAGGTTGCCGGCTTGGACACCCTCAAGCCACTGGCCGAGCTCATCGGCGTCAAGGGTATGGATGCCAGCGGTGAGTCCGTAGGGGCTGGCGTTCTGCAATGCAATCGCCTCGGCGAGATTGCTCGCTCGCATGATGCCGAGAACGGGTCCGAAGAACTCGGTGAGGTGGAAATCACTGCCAGACCGCACACCGTCGCGCACTCCGGGACTCCACAAGCGCCCCGAGTCGTCGAGAGATTCGGGCTTCAGCAGCCACGACTCGCCTTCGCCTAGCTGCGTGAGGCCACGGAGCAGCTTGCCCTGGGGTGGCTCAATCACCGGCCCCATGACAGAGGTGGGGTCCTGCGGATAGCCGACGCGCTGCGAGGCGATGGCGTCGGTGAGCTGATCGACGAATCGCTGCGAATTACCGACCGAGCCGACGAGGATGACCAGGCTCGCTGCTGAGCACTTTTGACCGGCATGCCCGAATGCGCTCTTGGCGATGTCTGCAGCGGCAAGGTCGAAGTCAGCGCTCGGGGTGACCACGATGGCGTTCTTGCCACTCGTCTCGGCAAGGAGGTTCATCTCAGGCCGCCAGGACTTGAACAGCACGGCGGTGTCCCAGGCGCCCGTCAGAATCACCCGATCGACGAGTGGATGCGCGATGAGCTGTTGACCAAGCTCGTCCTCAGCGACATCGGCGTAGATCAAGACGTCGCGGGGTATGCCGGCCCGCCACAGTGCCTCGACGATCTCCGCCGCGCAGCGCCGTGCTTGGGGAGCCGGCTTGACGATGACGGCGCTTCCAGCGGCAAGCGCCGCGAGCATCGAACCGGCAGGAATGGCGACCGGAAAGTTCCACGGCGGGGCGATCACGGTGAGGCGCGACGGTATGAACGTGGCGCCGTTGACGTAGTCGAGCTCTGCGGCAAGCTCGGCGTAATAGTGCGCGAAATCGATCGCTTCGCTGACCTCGACGTCGGCCTCGGCGATCGTCTTGCCCGTCTCGGATGCCATGACCTCGATCAGCTGGGCACGATGACTGGCCAGGCTCCCACCGGCGCGGTGGAGATACTCGTTGCGCTCCTCGCCACTCAGTGCTCCCCAAGCGTCTCCGGCGTCGTGCGTGCGCGCGATGAGCAGCTCCAGCGTCGCGGCGTTGGTCAGGGGTTCGAGCTGGGTTCCGAGGTCGCTCTCAGCGATGCGTTCGGTGATGGCGCGTGCCCAGGCCCTGTTGGCCGCAATCGATGGGTCGGTGTCAGGCGTGTTGTCGAACAGCTCGGGCTGGCTTGCGACATCTTCCATCGCGCGGTTCTGGCGCCGAAATGATGCGGGAGGGTCCGTGGCTATGAGATCCACAGACGCAAGAAAACGGTCCTTCTCACGGGCGAACAAGTCAGCATTCTCGGAGAGCTCGTAGACGGCGGACATGAAGTTGTCGCTGCTCGCATTCTCCTCGAGCCGACGGACGAGGTAGGAGATCGCGACATCGAACTCACGCGGATGAACCACCGGTGTGTAGAGGATGAGCCCACCGACGTCGGTGCGCACCGCATGAGCCTGCGCCGAAGCCATACCGAGAAGCATTTCGAAGTCCACACCGTCACGCACGCCACGCGCTCCGGCGAGCAGCCACGCGAAGGCCACGTCGAACAGGTTGTGCCCAGCGACGCCGAGGTGTACCGCATCGATGTGCTCAGGCGTCATCGACCAGTCGAGGATGCGTTTGAAGTTGGCGTCGGTCTCGACCTTGCTGGGGAAGGGCGCCGGGGTCCACCCATGAAGCTTTGCCTCGACGTGCTCCATCGCCAGGTTGGCACCTTTGACAATGCGCACCTTGATCGGTGCGCCTCCCGCGAGCCTGCGTCGGGCTGCCCATTCCTGCAGGTCTTGCATCGCGTGGAACGCGTCCGGCAGGTATGCCTGAAGGACGATCCCTGCCTCTAGGTCCTTGAACTCTTCTTGATCGAGGATCTTGCGGAACACCGCCATCGTCAGGTCGAGATCCTTGAACTCCTCCATGTCGAGATTGATGAAGGTAGGCGTGCTCGTGCTGGCGGCGCGCGTGTAGAGCGGCACGAGTCGTTCGACGATGCGATCGACCGTCTCGTCGAAGGCCCAGACCGACAGCTGGGCTGCGATCGCTGAGACCTTGACCGAGACGTAACTCACGTCGTCTCGGTCGAGCAGAGCCAGGGTGCCTGCGCGGCGACGTTCGGCCTCGCGGTCTCCGAGCACCGCCTCACCAAGAAGGTTGATGTTGAGTCGTACGCCTTGGCCGGTGAGACGACCGATGGCCTTGCCCAGCTGTTTCGGTCGGGCATCGATGATCAGGTGTCCGACCATCGTGCGCAGTGCTCGGCGCGCCACGGGCACCACGATGCCGGGCATCAGCGTTCCGAGACGACCGCCTAGGCGCAACGCAGTGCGCATGTGCCATGGCAAGAAACGTGGGATCTGCGTCGAAAGCTGTGCGAGGTTGCGCGCCGCGACGCGCGTGTCTTGCGGACGGATCACACGGTCGACGAACCCGATCGTGAAGTCAAGGCCGCGCTCGTCCTTCAGGAGTGCCGCAAGCCGCTGACCTGCAGGATCGACCTTTTTTGAAACAGATTCGGCCGTTTTGAGCCAGCGATCGACAAGCGCAACCGTTTCTTCTGCGAGGTGCAGAGGAATGGGTTCCGATGCCGAATTCATGGTGTCTCAGCGTAGCGCCGCAGGGTCACCGTGATGAGGCCGGATGGGTGGACGGATCGACCAGGCGACAAGGGCGGTGAAGGCGCCCGCAGCCAGGGGTACGAGGAAGGCGGACGAGGCTCCGTGATGGTCGACAGCCCACCCCGCTAGCGCTGCTCCTGGCGCCACGCCTGCAGCCAGGCCCGTGGTGGTCCACGCGATGCCCTCCGTGAGCCGAGACGGTGGCACGTGCTCCCCGATCAGGCTCATGGCGCCGATGAGCGACGGGGAGATCATGAACCCAGCGACGAACATACCGAGCGACAAGAAGAAGACCGAGTCGAGATAGGCCAGAGGCACGAACGCGACCGCGAGCAACGAAGCGCTGATGCGCAGCTGTCGAAGTGGCGCCAAGGGCACCCTCAACGATCCGATGAGCAGCCCTGCGACGAGGCTGCCAGCCGCCCATATGGCCAGGATCACTCCGGCGAGACCGCGTTGCTCCGCTTCGCTTGCAAAGGCGACGACGACGATCTCCGTGGATCCGAAGAGCAGGCCTAGCCCCACGGAGGCCAGCATCACTGGCCCGAGAAGTCCCCATCCGAGTGGAGGTCGGGCGCCCTCGTCATGGCGTACGCGAGGTGGCTCGGTGCGGTGCTGCTTGGCGAGTGAGAACGTGCCGATGAACGCGGCGACGGCCGTGATGGCAAGTCCCAAGACGGGCGAGATCGTCGTTGCGACGAGCGTGATGATCACCGGGCCCACCATGAACACCAACTCGTCGACAACCGCCTCAAGGGCGTACGCCGTGTTGAGCTGGCGAGGCTCGGAAAGCAGGTGGGACCACCGCGCGCGGACCATCGAGCCGGCCTGGGGTGCGCCGATACCGGCAAGCGCAGCGGATAGGTGGGGGAGCGGCACGGCCCAGTCGGCCTTCACCGAGACGATCGTGAGCGTCATTCCGATCCCAAAGAGCAATCCGGCCGTGCGCAGGACGATTGCTTGCCCGCGCACGTCGCTCAGGCGGCCCTGGATGGGTGCACTGGCCGCAGAAGCGAGCACATACGCAGCGGTGATCGTGCCCGCCAGCCCGTAGGCGCCGGTCTGGTCGGAGACCAGGAGGACGATCCCGATGCCGGCCATCGAAAGGGGCAGGCGAGACACGAAAGCGGAGCTGGAGAAGGCCCTGGCCCCAGGCAGCGCGAGCACGTCGCGATACGAGTTGAGCACGGAATTCCTTCGATGGAGAGCGGGTCGCCTGCGCCTGTCGGCGGCGAGTGACAAACTGAGCGTATGCCCCGAGAGCTCGATGCACCGCAACGCCCTGCGCCCGACCTTCGTCCC
>JAOPXA010000129.1 GCA_025965395.1 Nocardioidaceae bacterium
CCCCCGCCCCCCAACCCCCCCCCCTCCCCCACTATTGGGATAGTTGTGCGCGTATCGCGACGACTCGATACGCGCACAACTATCCAAATCGTGGGGAAGGGGTGGGGGTTGGGGTGCGGGTGGGTGCGGGTGGGAGCTGGGCTAGCGGTCGTACGGTTCGCTGATCCGGATGACCTGGCCGGCCGCGTCGACCTCGACTACCTCGCAGTGGGCGTGCTGGCGCACGTGCATGAGCACGGGGTCGTCAGCGCACACCTCGTCGTCGCGACTCGTCTCGAGGACGATCGCTTCGGCTCGCCGGGTCTCGTCGACCAAGGCGTGACCCGGTTCGCCAGCGAGATCGACCGCAGCGAACGGAAGCACCGTGAAGGGCGGCACCATGGGTGCCCACGCGGCACCATCCTGGGCTGTGCGCACGACGCGGATCTTCGCAGGCTGCATGAGGCATCGGCGCAGCGCATAGTCGATCGCGCCGTGGCCGCCTTCGTGCGCCAAACCCACGACCACGGTCGGTGGAACGTACGAGCTGTAATGAGCCTGCCGTGGCCCGGTTCGCTGCGGATGCAAGACGTTCACCTCAGCGCCCCTCGACCAAGGCGGGAACCGTCGGAACGATCGCCACGGGGCAGTCCGAGCGTTTGATGATGTCGCGTGCTTGCGACCCGCTGAGGCTGTGGGGGAACCCCTTGCGATGCTCTTGACCCATCACGATCATGCTGGCGTGGTGGGACTCGGTCAGCGCGGATGCACCCATGCCACCCATCGCGATCGACGTCGTCACCTCCACCTCGAGGTAGTCCGAACGCCATCCGGCCAAGACCTCGTTGACGCTCGCGATGTGCTCATCGACCTCACGTGCGGAAACCGACTCGTCCATGACGTGAAGCACGTGCAAACGCCCCGATCCTTGGCGCGCGGACTCGAACGCGAATCGCAACGCGGTCGACGCATCGGTGCGCCCATCGATCAACACGGTCGGCATGCCTGCCGGTCCGAGGGGCACCCAATCCGGCGGGACAACGACCAGGGGGCACGGTGTGGCCTTGGCGATGGCCTGCGTCGTCGAGCCCAGGAACAACTTGTCGTACCAAGGAAGGTCGTCCGGCCCCAAGACGAGGCCCGATGCGTCTGTTGCCTGGTCGAGAAGAACATCGCCGATGATTCCTTCGATGAGCGCAAAGTCGAGCGGTAGGCGGCCGTCGTAGGCAACAAGAACTCGACGGGCCGCCTCCAGCTTTTCATTGCCTTCCGACACGTAGTCGGCGACGATGCCGGGCGCGAGCGACTCACCGAGCAACGGCACCGGGAGCGAGTAGACATGCACGACCCGAAGTGCGGTGTGCGTACGCACCGCCTGCTGGGCTGCAAACAGCAGGGCGGCCGTCTGGTCGTCCTTGAGTCCTACGACCCACGGTCCGGCTGTCTTCATGGCTTCCCTCTCGCAGATGTCAGTCCGCCCATCGTGGGTCTGACCGACCACTGCGGTCTAGGGCCTTTGGTCACCTTCCTCGACGACACGTCGATGCAGCTCCACCGTGAGGACGTGGATGGATCGCGTGAGCTCCGTATTGGTTTTCAGCTCCAGCTCTTGCTCGACAAAGTCGTGGTCCGCCTTGGCTTGCTGAAAGGCCGCCTGCCGGTTTTGGCCGATCATGACGAACGTCGACAGGAAGATCGCCTCGAGCGAGACGATCAGCGTCAGCGTGGGCCAGGGTGTGGACTCCACGACCACCATCCATACGGCAAAGACAACGACGTGCAGATAGACGAATTTCATCGAGCCGGCGAATGACGTGATGGCATCAGCTATGCGGAGCTGGATGTCTGCGGCGCGCGTCGCGTGATAGGCCGCAACGGTCGGATGTGAGCGTGCTGGCGCGTGGGGATCGGTCATGGTGATGCTCCTTCAGTGGTGACGCACTCTATCCCGGACACCGCCGCTCTCCTCTCGCCGAACGTCGCTGCGCAGCCCAAGGCCTTTGGTCCCCCCGCCTCGGGCACTGGGACTCTGCCCGCCGGCGACCGCGAGAGCGATCGTGGAGGTATCGGGTGCCAACGACCAAGACGATGAGCAACCCAGACGAGGAGCACCGTCCATGAATACATCAGATGCACGGGAGATCGTCGTGGCGCTCGACGACGGAGTCGATGCGTTCCGCTCGTTGAGTTTCGCAGTCGCCGAGGCCGCGCGATCTCGGTGCGCGATCCGCTTGGTGCACGTGGTCAAGGCTTCGCTGCCACCACCTCCCAGTGATGGACTGATCGAGCTCTCGGACCTGAGCGTCGGTACGCATCACTTCGCCAACGTCGCCGACATGACGGCGGCAGACGTCCTGCTTGAGGACGCGGCCGATGAGGTCCGACGGATTGCCGGAACGGCCATCGACGTGACCACCGCTGCTCCGGTCGGGACGACCGTGCACACGCTCGTCGACGAATGCCAAACCGCGCTGTTGGCTATCGTCCAGCACCATCACCGATCCGTGCTTGGCACAGTGTTTTCACGCTCCATCCGCGTCGGGCTGTCATCGCGCGCACCGTGCCCTGTCGTGACGATCCCCGAGGACTGGAAGGCCGCACCAGCGCATCAACGCGTCCTCGTCGCCCTTGACGATGTGAGTTCGTCCATCGATCTGCTCGAGGTCGGTCTCGAAGCCGCGCGCGCTCGGGGTGCCGTGCTCAAGGTCGTACACGCCTGGAACATCACCGGCCCGTATGAAGAGATGATCGCGTCACCGACACAGGCCGAGGAATGGATGCAATCGGCACATCACGACATCGATCGAGCGCTTGCCGCCGTCGGTGACCGCTACCGGAGCGTCACGGTCGAGCGTTTGATCACACCCGGTTCCCCGGCAGACGCGCTGCGGCGCGAGTCCGCGACGGCGGACCTCCTGATCCTGGGGCGCCAAGGGCACAAACTCGGGCCCACTATCGGTTCGGTCGCGCGCACCCTGATCAAGCATGCGAGCTGCCCCGTCGAAGTGCGTGCGCGCAAGACACTCACGAATGACCCCCTTGCGTCACCCCTATCGAGGAGCTTCGTATGAATGCGCTGCTGGTGTATGAGTCGATGTTCGGGAGCACCGAGGCGATCGCGCGGGCGATCGCCGCCGGTCTGGCCCCCCACATGCAGACCGACGTCGTCGAGGTCGCTGACGCACTACTGGCGATCTCTGCGGAAACCGACGTCCTCATTGTCGGCGGGCCGACGCACACCTTCTCGATGAGCCGCATGCAGACGCGGAACGATGCCGTGACGCGCGGCGGTCACGCACCACGCGACGGCATCGGCATTCGCGAGTGGCTGGATCAGCTCGACGTCACGTCGGCCACCCATCTGCGTGCTGCGACCTTCGACACGCGCGTCTCGTCGATGAAGCGCTGGCCCGGCTCCGCAGCAAAGTCCGCAGTCAAGGTGTTGGGCCGCAAACGCGTCGCCGTCGTCGCGAAGCCCATCAGCTTCTACGTCAAGGACGTGACCGGTCCGCTCGCTTCGGGCGAACTCGCCCGCGCTCACCACTGGGGCGACCAACTCGGTCAGTCCCTCTCGACTACCAAGGAGAAATCATGAAGGCACTGACCTACCACGCACCCGGATCCCGCATCTGGGGCGAAGTCCCCGACCCCGTCATCCAGGACCCCGAGGACGTCATCGTGCGCGTCGACGCGGTCACCATCTGCGGCACGGACCTGCACATCCTGAAAGGCGATGTCCCGACGGTGACGCCGGGACGCGTGCTCGGCCACGAAGCGGTCGGGACCATCCAGGCCCTCGGGGCCGGAGTCCGCGACAGGGCGGTCGGTGATCGCGTGCTCATCTCGTGCATCAGCTCGTGTGGCCGGTGCGCCTATTGCCGCGCCGGACGCTATGGCCAATGCCTCGGTGGGGGTGGCTGGATCCTCGGCAATCTCATCGACGGCACGCAAGCGGAGCTCGTACGCGTACCGTTCGCGTCCCTCTCGACCTACCTGATCCCCGCAACGGTCAGCGACGAAGATGCGTTGATGCTTGCGGACATCCTGCCCACCTCATACGAGATCGGGGTGCTGGCCGGAAAGGTCGCGCCCGGATCAACGGTAGTCATCGTGGGCGCCGGACCGATCGGGCTCGCGGCCATCGCGACCAGCCAGCTCCTCTCGCCCCGCAACATCATCGTCGTCGATCCCGCACCGGCTCGCCGCGAGGCGGCCGCGGCACTTGGAGCGACGATGACGCTCTCACCTGACGACGATGTCGAGGCCCTGGTCCGCAAGGTGACGCAAGGGCTTGGCGCCCACGTGGCGATCGAGGCCGTCGGCTCTCCAACAACGTTTGAGATGTGCACGCGCGTGGTGCGAGCCGGTGGGCACGTCGCCAACGTGGGAGTCCACGGGGCACCGGCGACCCTGCACCTCGAGGAACTGTGGATCAAGGACATCACCATCACGATGGGGCTGGTCGACACCTCGTCCACGGCGCTTCTCCTCGAGCTGGTGGAAGCGGGCACGCTCGTTATGCCGGGGCTCGTGACGCATCGGTTCGGCTTCGACGAGATCCAGGAGGCATATGACGTGTTCTCGGCTCCGAGCGAGACCGGCGCGCTCAAGGTGGCGATGTTCGGAGCGCACTCGACGCAGGCGCACTGACCTACGAGCGGCATGTGACACCCTGCTCGCATGGATGTCCTCCGCGCCAGGCGCATCACCACGGCGCTGCCCGCAATGATCTTGGTGCTGACCATGGCGCAGCTCGTGGTGGGTACGTTCGCCGGTCTTGACCAGTTCGCGGGCAAAGGGTTCGGCTTTCGGCTGGCCGTCTATCCGCTGCTGATGCTCGTCGTGCCGGCGGTCTGGTGGTGGCGCGCTCGTCGCAGCGGACGGCTCGAGGGGCCGCCGTGGGGTGCGTTCGCGCTGATCATGGCGCCGTTCTTGATCGACGTCACTGGCAACTCGTTCAACCTCTACGACTCACTCGGTTGGTGGGACGACGCCAACCACTTTGTCAACTGGCTCCTGCTGCTGTGGGGTTGCGGGCTGCTGCTCGCGCGCACCGAGATCCACCCACGTTGGGCGCTCGTCCTCGCCATCACCGGCCTTGGCGCGCTCTTGGCTGTGGGGTGGGAGCTCGGCGAGTGGTACTCGTTCATCCGCCGCGGCACCGAGTTAGACGGCGCGTATGAAGACACGCTCGGCGACGAAGCATTGGGCACCTTGGGCGCGTTGTTCGCCGCGCTCATCGTCGAGCGGATGACGCGCGCTCGACCGCGACGCTCACACCATTGAGAGCGTCGTGGCTACCTCGTCGACGAGCTCACGTGCAAGATAACCCGTACGACCGAACGTCGTCGTGAGCCTGAGCCCCGCAACGGAGTGCACGTACGCAGCCCAACATGCTGCTTGCGCCGGTTCGCAGCCCCGTGCCATGAGTCCTGCGACGATTCCAGCGCTCACGTCCCCACTGCCCGACGTACCGAGGCCAACATCGGCACTTTCCTCCCGCCAGACGTCACCGTCAGGCGAGGCGACGTGTCCATACAACGAGACGACCGTGGCGTACCGCTGCGCGACCTCAATCGCCTCAGCGTCGAGATCGTCGGTGAGATCGTGGTCAAGGAGGCGCCGCGCCTCCGAAAGATTCGGGGTCAGGACCGCACGCGACGCGAGGCTACCCAGGAGATCGGTCTGGCCGCTGAGTGCTCCCAGTGCGTACGCATCGAGCACGATACCCGCGTGCTCGCCCACCGCGCCGACGACTCCACGAAGCAGTTTCAACGTCTCATCGATGTCGTCGAGTCCGGGTCCGATGGCAACGACGTCGGCCTCATTGACGAGCGCAAGCAGATGATCTGAGAGCTCTCCCGCCATAG
>JAOPXA010000136.1 GCA_025965395.1 Nocardioidaceae bacterium
TGCGGAGTTGACCGTATGGTGCGAGGGCGGCACGACGCGCTGGTGAAGATGAGCCGCAATGGCCTCCAGGCCCACGACCTCGACGCCCGCAACGACATACGTGGCATTGCTGGTGAAGACGCGACCGAGCCAGTCCCACGCACCGTTGTCGACGACGTGCCCGAACAAGGCGAGCAGCTCAACGACCTCCCCAGACGCGGACGGCGCCACCTCGGGCAGGCTCGCAAAGTCCTCGAGAGTCCGCGGCAACCGGTGCTGCTCGGTCGCGACGAGGTCGGTGTCGCGTACGCCGGTCGGTTGGGTGCCCTCGGGAAGCAGGTGTCCGGAGATGTGGTGAGTCGACATACCCCTGACCCTAGAGGCGCAGGCTAGTCCTTGGGGCTTGTCCACTTCTTGGACGGAAAGCCGGTGTCGAAGTGCATGTAGTCGGCGACGCTGATGTCCTGCCAGATCCAGCCTTCGGACTCGAAGAGCTTCGTGATGTTGTTGCTCTTGAGGATCTTGCCCTGGCCGGGGGTGCGCTTGGCGAACTCAGCGCTCGGCGACCAGCACGGCTTGCAACGGGGGTCCTGCCACGGGTTGGTCTCGGGGTTGATGTCGATCGCGCGACCGTTGGCGTGTGGCGACTTCAGCACCGGCGCGTTGATCTCCTTGGGGCGGCGGCAGTTGAAGGCGGACGTGTTGTTGGCAGCGAGGCTGTCGTCGACCACGCCGGCGTACTTCTCGACCGGCTCCATGCGCGCGATCGGGAACTTGTCCTCGAAGAGCGTGGTGAAGATGCGGCTCAGGCTGGTCATGACGTCAGCGTTGGCCACGATCGCTCCCCGCTGGACGGCGCCGTCGTAGTCGACGTAGTTGACGTCGAGCCTGCGGAGGTCGTCGCGTCCGGCGGGGCACCCTTCGCGCCATACGTCGGTGTCGAGGATCTCCTGCCACTGAGCGTCCCCGATGGGCGACACGACTGGGTCGGCCGTGGTCGGCTCGGGCGGTGTCGTTTCGGTTGGCGTGGGGCTCGGCGTGGGCGTGCTTGTCGTGGCCGGGGGAGGGGTTGGCGTGGCCTCTTTGTCGCTGGAACTGCAGGCCGCGAGGCCCGTGGCGAGCGCGACAGTGACGGTCAACGACAACGCGGCGGTACGAAAGCTCATACGCCCATCCCACCACAGGCTGTCCTGTGCGCCACAATGAAACTCAAGAGATAGGGCGGGTCACGATGCCAGAACTTCCCGAGGTCGAGGGTCTGACCGACTTCTTGCGGCGTACGGTCGTGGGTTCGTTCGTCACGCGCGTCGACGTGGCTTCCATCTCTGCCCTCAAGACATATGACCCTCCCGCGACGGCCCTTGCTGGGCTCGAGGTCGTAGGTGTGGCCCGCCATGGCAAGTGGATCGACCTCGATGTCGACGGCCTGCACTTGGTGTTCCATCTGGCGAAGGCGGGCTGGCTGCGCTGGGCCGACGTGCAGAAGGATGCGCGACCCAAGCCCGGCGGGCCGATCGCGGCGCGGGTCCATCTGGACTCAGGCGCGGGGTTCGACCTGACCGAGGCGGGCACGCGCAAGAGCCTCGCGATCTACGTCGTGCGCGATCCCGGGGACATCCCGGCGATTGCCGCGCTCGGGCCCGACCCGCTGAGTCCGGCCTTCGACCGCGATGCGCTCGCCGCGATGGTGGCGGGGCGGCGGATGCAGATCAAGGGGTTGCTGCGCGACCAGAAGGTGATCGCGGGTATCGGCAACGCCTACAGCGACGAGGTCCTGCATGCGGCCAAGTTGTCGCCCTTTGCCCGTTCGGACGGGTTGTCGGACGAGCAGATCGATCGGCTCTATGTGGCGATCCGCGACATTCTGGCGGCGGCGATCGACGTGGCGACGGGCAAGCCCGCGGCCGAGCTCAAGGACGCCAAGCGGTCGGGGATGCGGGTGCATGGTCGTACGGGTGAGGCCTGCCCGGTGTGCGGTGACACGGTCGCAGAGGTGTCGTTCGCCGATCGGTCGTTGCAGTACTGCCCGACGTGCCAGACCGGCGGGAAGCCGCTGGCGAACCGTACGACGTCGAAGTTCCTCAAGTAGCTCAGCCGACGGCGACGAGTGCGACCGCCATCGCGGCGAACGCCAAACCGACCGCTTGGGGCTGATGGATCCGTTCGCGCAACACCGCCGCGGCGAGGAAGACGGTGCTTGCGGGGTAGAGCGCCGCGATGACCGAGACGATCGAGAGCAGGCCGTGGTGGGTCGCATACAGGAAGAATCCGGTCGCGCTGGCCCCCAGCGGGCCCATCGCGACCGCGTTCCAGGCCCTGCGGTTGCGGGGGACCCAGGTAGCCCCGAGTGCCGTGGCCGTGAGGATCACTGCGAGCACGGAGAAAAGCTGCGCCAATGCCAGGGGGTAGAGGCCAGCATCTGAGCCGACCTGGCCAAGGAACACGAACAGGAATCCAAAGCCCAGGCCCGCGATCGCGCCGTCGAGCGCACCGCCGTGCCCCGTCGACGACGACTCGGTGACGTGCGAGATGAGGTAGATCGCGGGGAAGGTCAAGACGATGCCCGCGACCGCCAGCGTGCTAGGTCGGTCGCCTGTGATGAGCCCTACCGCGACGGGTACGAGCGCGCTCCCGATAGCCGAGATGGGGGCGACGACGCCCATCCGGCCGCTCGACAGCCCCCGATAGAGGAATGCTGCGCCGAATCCGCCGCCGAGCCCCGCAATGGCGCCCCAGAACCAGTCGCTCGGTTGCGGGTGGCTCTCGACGAACACCGCGGCGATGAGAACGCATACGGTCGACGATGACTGCCCGACGACGGCAACCTGCCACGGGGAGGCGCGTTTGGAGATGACTCCGCCGACGAAGTCGGAGATTCCGTAGGCCACTGCGGAGATGAGCGCGAGAACGATGGCCACGGAGGGGACTCTAGCCGGAGGCGGTGACGTTGGCGTGCGTGACGCCAGGACTCTTTCGTCGACGCGACCTAAGATGGAGGTATGGAATTCGGACGAGCTTCCGCATATGGCAAGAGCGCCAACGAGGCAGTCGGCAACTGGGCCTCCAATATCGACGACCACACGGGTGCGGTCGGTGAGCGTGCCGCGATGATGATCGCCGTCGGCGTGCGCTTGCTGCGGATCCCCTCCGTCATCGTGCTGTTCCTGCCGATCCCCTTCATCCTGGGGCTCGCCTCCATCGCGCTCGCGGCCGAGGGCGTCGCAGGGATCGTCTGCTGGGTCGTCACACTCGTGATGGCCGCGATCACCGTGGCATTCGGCGTGCGACGGCGCAACATCCTGAAGGCCGCCGACGACCCCGAGAAGCTCGCAACCGAGCTCAACATCATGATCAGCATGGGCGACAAGGTCAGTGAGACCCGGGGCGTCCTGACTCAGCTAGCGGGCGGGGGCGGTTGGCGGTTGTTCTCGCGGCTGCGCGGCGCGTGGGCTGGCGTGGGCCTCACCGGTCACTGGATCGACCAGGTCGGTGACCTGCCGAGGGCTCGCTACTTCGCGCCGCCCAAGATCGGCACGACGATCATGCTGACCTACGCGGCGCTGTGGCTCGTGCCGATCTCATTCGTCGTCGTGTTCTTCGGGTTGATCGCGACGGTCTCGGGCGCGCTCTAGGCCTGCGCTCTAGGCCTGCGCATCGAGACGCTCGGCGACGTCCGCGGGGAATCCGCCGGTCGCGACGGGGCCCCAGTGGCGCGGCGTGATGCGGATGAGCGACTTGCCCTGGAGGCGCATCGCCGCGCGATACTCGTCCCAATCGGAGTGCTCGCCGGCAATGCTGCGGAAGTAGTCGACCAGCGCGTCCTCGGCCTCGGGCATGTCGAGCACCTCGGCGTCACCGTCGACCTGGACCCAGGCGCCGTTCCACTCATCCGACAGGACCACCACCGACGTCCGCGGGTCGCGCTTGGCGTTGTGGGTCTTCGCCCGGCCCGGGTAGGTCGCGATGACGATGCGCCCCTCGGCATCGACTCCTCCGCTGACGGGCGAGATCTGAGGTCGACCGTCGCGCCGGGTGGTGGCGATCAACATACGGTGGCGGGGCCGCACAAACTCCAGCAGCGCCTCGAGATCGACAGAAGTGTTGGTAGCAATAGATCGAGCCATGCCGCCACGCTACCCGCGCCACCCACCCTCCGCTGGGGGAGCGGGGTGTTCCCACGCAGGCGATAGGATTGCGCCGTGACCGACGCCCGCCAGCTAGACACTGTTGACTACGCCACCACCACCCCCGATCGCCAGCAGCCGTGGGCCGAGCTCGGCCTCAAGGCCGACGAGTACGCCA
>JAOPXA010000144.1 GCA_025965395.1 Nocardioidaceae bacterium
GTGCTCGTCGACTTCCGTTTCAACGCCGACGGTGTCTACCCGCTCTTGGTCAAAGCCTTGCATGGCTACCAGCAGGCGGTCGCCGAGTGGGACAAGGACATCCTGGAGCGCCTCGAGGCTGTCGGTATGAAGCTCGAGGACGTACGCGACGGCGAGCACTCGTGGATCATGAAGTTCTACCGCAACGGCGGTGGCTACTACCTCAACATCGGCGCCTCCGACATCATCGCCGACGGTGGCATCAAGGTCATCCAGTCCGATGACCTCGACACGCTCACCGCGGAAGGCGCGCGTATGAACGACGGCTCGCTCGTGCCGGCAGACGTCATCGTCATGGCCACCGGCTACGAAGGTCGACAGACCGAGCTAGAGGCACTCTTTGGTGAAGAAGTCGCCGAGCGGGTAGGTCCGGTAGGCCGCGGATTCGACACCGAGGGGGAGTGGACCAACGTGTGGAAGCCCACCGCGCAAAAGGGCCTGTGGTTCATGCTCGGCGGCGTCAATAATGCGCGTCCCAACTCGCAACTGGTGGCACTCAACATCAAGGCTGAGCTCGAGGGGCTCGTGCCGCCGAAGTTCCGAGGCGCTCAGCAGTCGCTCGCCACAAGCACTTCATAGCCTTCGTGGCGAGGATCTCGGGGGGCCGCGCGTTCGTCGCGGTGATCTTTGCGTTTGTCTTGATGACCTCAGGCGTGCTGATCCCGACCCCGATGTACGGGGCGTACCAGGAGAAGTTCGGCTTCACGGTGGCCACGTCCACGGTGATCTATGCGGTCTACTCCCTGGGCGTCCTGATCGCGCTGCTCGTCTTCGGCCGTTGGTCGGACACCCTCGGGCGTCGGCCGATCTTGCTGGCTGGTCTGACGATCGCGCTGATCAGCCATGCGCTGTACTTCTCGGCCGAATCCACGTCGATGTTGCTCGTGGCGCGAGTCCTCTCGGGAATGTCGACGGGTGTTTTCGTCGGCGCAGCGACGGCGTCGGTCATCGAGCTCGCGACACCCACGTGGCGTGAGCGCGCGCCATTGGTCACCACCATCATCAGCATCATCGGACCGTGCCTGGGACCACTGGTGACGGCCATCCTCATGGATGCACTGCCGTGGGACCTGCACCTCACCTTCGTCGTGTACGGCGCCCTCACGGCCGCAGCCATCGTGCTGGTGATCTTCATCCCGGAAACCGTCATGAGGCGGCCCGGCGTGCGGCCTCAGTTCCAGCGACCCACCGTGCCGGCGGCCGCACGCAAGGCCTTCGCCGTCGCGTCGGTCGCCTGCTTCGCCGGCTTCGCAATCACCGGGCTGATGGCTGCCGTCTCACCTCAGTTCGTGGCGCAAGCGATCGACAATCCCAGTCACGTCGTCCAGGTGCTGGTCGTGGTGTTGATCTTCGCCTCGTCGGTGATCGGCCAGGTTGCCTTCCAAGGCTTTCCGACCCAGCCGGCGATCGTGGTGGGTTGCGTGTTGTTGACGGTGGGTTCCCTGCTGCTCGTCTTGGCGCTGGCAACGGACTCGTTCGTGCTCATGCTTCTCGCCTCAGCCGTGACCGGCGTCGGCCATGGTGCGGCGTTCAGCAAGGGCTTGGCGTCCGTGCTCGAAAAGGTCGGGCGTGACGTACGTGCGGGCGTGACGTCCGCGTTCTTCATCGTGGCGTATCTCTCCCTGTCGGTTCCGGTCATCGCCGAAGGCATCGCGGCTCGGCGCTGGGGGATCACCCCCGCGAGCATCGTCTTCACCAGTGCGGGGGCGGTTCTGGCCGGTGGGGCCCTGATCTATCTGCTCATTGAGCAGCGCCGCGTTCTCACGCCAAGTATTCCTCGTCCGTAACGTGATCGCCCCACGTCGCGTCGGCGCCATCGTCTTGGACTTCGTGGACCGCGATGTGCGTCATGAACTGATCGGGAGCGCTGCCGTGCCAGTGCCAGACACCCGGTGCGCAGACGATCGTGTCACCGGCTGAATGACGACTGACCGGGCCTCCGCGCTCTTGGGTGAGTGCGATCCCGTCGATGACGTGCAGGATCTGACCATACTGATGGCTGTGCCACACCGTACGTGAACCAGGCGCCAGCTGGACCCTAAGCAGCCGAAGGCGTGAGGGGGCAACGCCGCTGCCGAGATGGTCGACCCAGGCTTGCCCGGTGAGAACCGTCGAAGGTACGTCGACCGACTGCGAGCCGCCGACGACAAAACGTTCAGAGTCAGACATGTGGGCTCCTTGATGAGGCTCTTTCGGCCGCCACCCTATCGGGCATCCGACTCACAGCAACCTGGAACACAACGTGTAGCGCTTACGACACGTGGCCGTAATGCGAGAGGTACATGCTGATTGCTGAGATTGCGTCGTGCGGCGCGATCGTCACCGATGAAAGGAATCGGATTCACATGAGCGCAAACAACGTCCGCCTGCAGGCGATCGCCGACGTCGAGGCTTACGTACCCCCAGCGCCTAGTTTTGCGTTGGACGAGACGCCCGGAGACATTTTTGGAGAGAATGTCTTCAACTTGGTCGTGATGCAGAAGCGTCTGCCGAAGTCTGTCTACAAGTCAGTCGTCGCCACCATCGAGCACTCGAAGCCACTCGACCCTCTCGTCGCCGACGCCGTCGCGTCCGCCATGAAGGACTGGGCCTTGGAGAAGGGCGCGACTCACTACGCGCACGTCTTCTACCCCCTGACCGGATTCACCGCTGAGAAGCACGACAGCTTCTTGGAGCCCTCAGGTGACGGTTCCGCGCTCGCTGAATTTGCTGGCAAGACCCTGATCCAGGGTGAGCCTGATGCATCCAGCTTCCCCAACGGTGGCCTGCGCAACACGTTCGAGGCTCGTGGCTACACGGGCTGGGACGTTCAGAGCCCCGCCTACGTGCTGGAGAACCCCAACGGCAACACGCTGTGCATCCCGACCGTCTTCGTCTCGATGACCGGTGAAGCACTTGACCACAAGACGCCGCTCCTGCGCGCCCAGCAGGCCATGGCCGAGCACGCTGAGCGGGTTCTGCGCCTCTTCGGTGCGACGAACCCCGATCATGTGGTCTCGTTCTGTGGTCCCGAGCAGGAGTATTTCCTGATCGACCGGCACTTCTTCCTTGCGCGTCCGGACCTGCTCAATGCTGGCCGTACGTTGTTCGGCGCCAAGCCTCCGAAGGGCCAAGAGTTCGACGACCACTATTTCGGTGCCATCCCCGAGCGCGTCTTGGGCTTCATGATGGACACCGAGCGTGAGCTCTTCAAGCTCGGCATCCCCGCCAAGACGCGTCACAACGAAGTGGCCCCCGGCCAGTTCGAGATCGCGCCGATGTTTGAGCGCGCCAACGTCGCCGCCGACCACCAGCAGCTCCTCATGACGACGTTCAAGACGATCGCCAAGAAGCACGGCATGGAATGCCTGTTCCACGAGAAGCCCTTCGAAGGCGTCAACGGTTCGGGCAAGCACGTCAACTTCTCGATGGGCAACTCGACCGAGGGCAACCTGTTGCTCCCCGGCGACACTCCGCACGACAACGCCCAGTTCCTCGTGTTCTGCGCCGCCGTCATCCGCGCCGTGCACCTCAACGGCGGCCTCCTTCGCGCGTCCGTCGCTTCTGCGAGCAACGACCACCGTCTCGGCGCCAATGAGGCTCCGCCGGCGATCATCTCAATCTTCCTCGGCGATCAGCTCGCCGATGTTTTCGAGCAGATCGCCAAGGGCGCCGCAGTGTCGTCGAAGGGCAAGGGACTCATGCACATCGGCGTCGACACGCTGCCGATCTTGCCCACCGATCCCGGCGACCGTAACCGTACGAGCCCCTTCGCTTTCACGGGCAACCGTTTCGAGTTCCGCGCTCCAGGGTCGCTCCAGTCAGTTGCCTCGCCGATGGTCACGATCAACACGATCATGGCTGACTCGCTGGACTACATCGCTACCGCGCTCGAGGCCGCTGTGGAGGCAGGCACCGAGTTCAACTCGGCAGTCCAGGACCTGCTCACCGAGATCATCACTGATCACGGCGCGGTGGTGTTCAACGGTGACGGCTACTCGGACGACTGGCAGATTGAAGCGGCCTCGCGCGGTCTGAAGAACCTCCGCACGACGGTCGACGCCCTTCCGGAGCTCATCACGGAAGAAGCGATGACCCTGTTCGAGAAGTACAAGGTCTTCAACCGTCGCGAGATGCACAGCCGCTACGAGATCGGTCTGGAGCAGTACGTGCTCACGATCGGTGTCGAGGCTCGCATCACGCACGAGATCGGCGCCACGTCGATCCTGCCGGCGGCAGTCCGCTACCAGACCGAGCTCGCCACCAACCTCGGTGCGCTCAAGGCAGCTGGAGTCAAGGGTGACACCGCCGCGCTGGAAGAGGTGTCAGCTCCGCTTGCTGACCTTCGCTCGGCGCTTGCTGACCTGAAGGCTGGCATCGAGGCCGATGCCGGTCACGACGCCATGGAAGAGGCGAAGCACTACCAGAGCGTGATCTTGCCCGCGATGTCGGCAGTTCGTGCGGCTTCGGACGTGCTCGAGGGAATCGTCGCCGATGACCTCTGGCCGCTTCCGACCTACCAGGAGATGCTCTACATCCTGTAGTTTGGGTTGTTCACGAAGCCCGTGGAAGGCGAATTCACACCCTGTCTTTCGCGGGCTTCGTGCTTCCCAAGACCTAGTGAATAGGTTAGATGAATGTTACGTTGGAGTCATGTCGCGTATCGCTCCGACGGAGCCTGATGTCTATGAAGCGGCCTTCGGGCCCGATGCTACGAACGCCGAGAAGGTGTTCGCTCATGCACCTGAGATTGCCAAGGCATATCTCAATTTCGGGGCCGTTGCCCGTGAGCACACCAAGCTTCCGTTCCGTCTGGTCGAGCTTGTGCGGCTTCGTGTTGCATTCCACAATCAATGCCGGCTTTGTATGTCGTTGCGCTATGAAGGACCACAGGGGGAGCAGGCGCTCGAGGAGGGCCTTGTGTGTTCGCTCGCCAAGCCGTACGAGGCGCCTGACCTGAGTCCGGCAGAAGTTGCTGCTCTTGCCTATGCCGACAAGATGGCGACCGATCACCTCTCGATCAACGATGCGACCTTCGATGACCTGCGCAAGCATTTCGACAATGCGCAGATCATGGAGTTCTGCCTTCGTGTGGCGGCCAACGTCGGCTTCGGCCGTATGGCGGCCGTGCTCGACGTCATCCCGCAGGACGAGCTTCCCGACGAGCTGCGCGGTGACGGCACGGTTGCGCCCTGGGAGCTCGCCGTCGTCAGCTCCTAGTCTGTCGATGACTCAGCCGCGGTCGTTGCGGGTTGCGGTTGTCGCGGACACTCACGCGCCACGATTTTGGAAGGGGTGTCCGCCTGGGTTGGCAGGACACCTGGACGGCGTGGATCTCATCCTGCATGCCGGTGACGCATGCACCGCAGGAGTACTCCACGAGCTCGAGACATACGCTCCCGTTCGCGCAGTGCTGGGAAACAACGACGGGCCCGATGTAGCAGATTGGGGTGCTCCGGTCGTGGCCGAGTTCGAGCTTGCAGGTGTGGTGGTGGCGATGATCCACGATGGGGGACCTGCGAAGGGTCGGTTCGCTCGTCTGCGCGTCGCCTTCCCGTCGGCAGACCTCGTGGTCTTCGGACACTCACACATTCCTGTTACCGAAGAACGCGATGGATTTCGAATCTTCAACCCTGGCTCGCCGACAGACAAGCGGCGTCAGCCACACAAGACCATGGGCATGTTGGAGATCGGCCGCAGCATGATTCTGTCCGCTGAGATCATCGTGCTCTAGAGCGCCCTGAGCTTTTCAAGGAGCGGGCCCGCAGCCTGTGCCAGAAAGTCATCTTGGCCGTCGTCGCCAATCTGGATGATGGCGACGTCGGTGAAACCTGCAGTGCAAAACGCCTGAATGCTCTCGGCGAGCTCATCGAGGTCAGGACCACACGCGATGGATTCGGCCATATCCTCGGCGCGCACGAATTGCGAGGCTCCCGAGAATCCTGCCGGTGTGGGCAGGTCCGCGTTGACCTTCCAGCCACCGGCGAACCAGCGAAACTGGTCATGAGCTTTCGCGATGGCGGCATCCTTGTCCGGCCCCCAGCAGATCGGCACCTGACCGATCACGCGAGCGGCTTTCGCGTCCTTCCCGTGGGCCGCATGCCACGCATCAACCAGTCCTGCATCGGGCTCGACGGCCACGAAGTGGTCCGACAAAGGTGCGAAGCGCTTGATGGACTTGTCCCCGGAGACGGCAATCGCCAACGGCACGTCGTGGTCGGGAACGTCCCAGATGCGTCCGGAATCGACACGAAAATGTTCGCCCGCCCACGTGACGAGCTCACCGGAGTGAAGGGCTCGAATGATGTGGATGGCCTCTTCCAACATGTCGTGGCGCTTGTCTACTGATGGCCAGCCCTCGCCGATCACGTGCTCATTGAGGTTTTCGCCAGTTCCGAGCCCAAGAATGAAGCGGTCGTCGGACAAGATCTGAAGGGTCGCAGCCTTTTGAGCAACGACCGCTGGGTGGTACCGCATGGTCGGGCAGGTGACGTAGGTCGCCAGCTCGATGCGTTCCGTGGCTTGAGCGACCGCGCCAAGCACAGTCCATGCGTACGGCGCGTGCCCCTGAGAGACAAGCCATGGTGAGTAGTGGTCGCTTGAGACCGCGAAGTCGAAACCCAGTTGCTCGGCCTTCACGGCGTAGCGCACAAGCTCCTTTGGTCCGCTCTGCTCCGTCATGAGTGTGTATCCGAAGCGTGTCATGGTTCTCCAAGGGTCGAAGGTTAGTCCTGATCAGACTCCAAAGACTCGTACCCGTTGGTGGCCGGAGCATGCGGCGCCATCATCATCCAGCGGATGGTCGCGGTGATCGCCGTGCCGGTGGCGCGCCCGGCAGTTGCCTCGACCAGGGGCAGATAAGGGACGCGCAGAGGTAGACGTGTCCACCACGGCAGCAGGCCCACTGCGGCGGCCGTCAGCATTGCATAGCCGGGGCGCAGGGTCCACGGCACTGAGGGATTGACCAGGATGAAGCGTGCCGTGCGCCGCGCAGCCTCGGTGCTCTGCAGCTCGGGGCGGAAGCGTTTGAGGCATGCGGCCAGCTCGGCAGTGGTCGTGGGGGGCTCCTCCGCACCCAGAGCACGAGCGACGTGTGCCGCTTGGGCCACGTAGGTGTCGCGTTCCTCGGCGCTCAGCGCACGGCTGCCGTAGCGGTCGTGCGCGGCCAAGAAGCTATCGACCTCCGCGACGTGGACCCACAGGAGCAGGTGCGGGTCGTTGGCTTCATAGGGTCTGCCATCGGGCGCGACGCCCACGACGCGCTTGTGCACGGCGCGCACGATGGCAACGGCCCGATCGGCCATCTCATCGGTGCCGAAGGTCGTCTCGGCGAGAAAAGTGCTGGTGCGCTGGAGCCGGCCCCAAGGATCTCCACGGAATCCAGAATGCTGGTCGACAGCAGCCATCGCGAGGGGATGCAGGGATTGCAGCAGCAAGGCGCGAATGCCACCGATGAACATCGAGGCATCGGCATGGACGATCTGGATCGGGTCGTCGGGCCCGAAGCGTCGGGCACCGCTGTCGTTCATGATGCGCGCGCGTCGCTGGGGACCCTCGTCCCCAGCGACGCGTTCGAAGATCATGGCACCCAGTCGATCACGTAGGGAGTCGACAAAGATACTCATGCTTCGAATGTAGTCGCCCCCAGCGACTACGGCATCTCGCAATGAAGCTTAAGGAGCTGCGGTGAAACTCGAATCGAGATACGCGGTGAAGCTCATGATCGCTGGTGCCTCGAGATCGAACTTCGGCGTCTTCTTGATCAGTACTTCCTCGTCGCCGAGAAGCTTGCCAGTCTCGGGACTAATGATCAGGATGAAGCGTTCGGTAAGAGTCGACTTCTGGATAATCGAGATTCCGACTCCGTCCCTGCCGGCACGGTCCTTAACATTCCCGAGCAAAGAGAAATTCTCTTCGTGGGCGAGCATGGTCCAAAGTGCTGACGCCAGTTTGGGGGAGACGACGTAGTTCGAGTAGAGGTCTCGCACACTGAAGTACAAGCACATTGAGCGCTCATTCCCGAGCTCGTCGGTGCTTCAACCGATTTTATTGTGAAGTACCTTGCTGAGCTTGGCGGAATCCGTAGGTAGATTAGATGCAAAGTTCGCAACATGCGACTTTGCTTTCTCTCTCGACTTGTCCTTGACTGGGAGTGTGTCCCAGAGGCCATTTTCGGGAGCTCCGCGACCATCAGCGGCGAGCGCTTCACCTCGGTGCTCGATCGTCGTTCGTGATCCGTCCTTATTGATCCACGACTCATTGACCTGAGGGATGAGGGTCACGGCGTCGAGCTCTTCGATGTTGGTGAACCAGTTCTCGGTG
>JAOPXA010000184.1 GCA_025965395.1 Nocardioidaceae bacterium
GGGTTGGAGTTGATCAGCTCGATCGCCTCCTCGACGGTCTCGACCCGCAAGACCGAGATCACGGGTCCGAAGATCTCTTCGTTATAGACGTCCATCTCGGTCGTCACGTTGTCGATGACGGTGGGTCCGACGAAGTAGCCGCTCTCGAAGCCCGGAACGACGCAGTCGCGACCGTCGACGGTGATGTCGGCACCTTGCTCGTGACCCGTGCCGATGAGTCCGAGGATGCGTTCCTGGGCGGCCTTCGTGACCACTGGGCCCATCTCGCTCGTCGCGTCGCGACCCGAGCCGACCTTGACATCGAGAGCACGTTGATTGACGGCCGCGACGATCGCGTCACCAGCTGAGCCGACAGCAACAGCGGCGGAGATCGCCATACAGCGCTCACCGGCGGACCCGAAGGCCGCCGCGGCCAGGTGATCGGCTGCAAATTCGACGTCAGCGTCCGGCATGATGATCGCGTGGTTCTTGGCTCCGCCGAGTGCCTGGACGCGCTTGCCGTTTGCCGTGCCGCGTTCGTGGATGTAGCGAGCGATCGGTGTCGAACCGACAAAGGAGACCGCAGCGATGTCGGGCGAGTCGAGGAGCGCGTCGACGGCGAGCTTGTCGCCGTGGACGACGTTGAAGACGCCGTCCGGGAGACCTGCCTGCTGCCAGAGCTCAGCGATCTTGATGGACGCAGAGGGGTCTCGCTCGCTGGGCTTCAACACGAAGGTGTTGCCGCACGCGATGGCGACGGGGAACATCCACATCGGCACCATGGCTGGGAAGTTGAAGGGCGTGATGCCAGCGACGACTCCAAGCGGCTCGCGGAACGAGTATGTGTCGACGTCGTTCGAGACCTGGTCGGAATAGTCGCCCTTGAGGAGGGACGGGATGCCGCAGGCGAACTCGATGACCTCGAGGCCGCGCTGGACCTCGCCGAGCGCGTCCGACAGGACCTTGCCGTGCTCGTCGGTGATCAGCTCAGCGATCTCGCTGGCCTGAGCGTTGACCAGCTCACGAAACGCGAACAAGACCTTGGCGCGCTTGCTGACCGACGTCTGCGACCACTCAACGAAGGCTTCCTTGGCGGCGGAGACCGCCTCGTCGACGTCCTCGTGGGTTGCCAGCAGAACTTCAGCCTGCTGCTCCCCCGTCGCCGGGTTGAAGACAGCGGCGGTGCGGTCGGATCGTCCGGACGTCGACTTGCCTGCGATCCAGTGCTCGATGGTCTTCACGTGGTTCCTCACAAATGAGCGTGTGGTGGATATCTTCTAGAACACTATGTCGCTCTAGACGTTGAAGCGGAACTCCACGACGTCGCCGTCGGCCATGACGTATTCCTTGCCCTCCATGCGGACCTTGCCCGCGGACTTGGCGGCAGCCATCGAGCCGGCGGCCATGAGGTCCTCGAAGGACACGATCTCGGCCTTGATGAAGCCGCGCTCGAAGTCGGTATGGATGACGCCCGCCGCCTGGGGTGCCGTGGCGCCCTTGGGGATGGTCCAGGCACGAGACTCCTTGGGACCAGCCGTGAGGTAGGTCTGCAGGCCCAGGGTGGTGAAGCCGACACGGGCGAGCGCGTCGAGACCGGGCTCTTCGACGCCCATCTCGGCCAGCATCTCGGCACGCATGATCTCGGCCTCTTCGTCATCGCCTAGCTCGACCAGCTCGGCTTCGCTCTTCGCGTCGAGGAAGATCGCTTCTGCGGGAGCGACCAGGGCGCGCATACGGTCCTGGAGCTCGGCGTCGGCGAGCTCGTCGGCATCGCAGTTGAAGACGAACAGCTGCGGCTTGGCGCTCAGCAGGTGAAGGTCGCGGAGGCTCTCGAGGTCGAGACCGGCCTTGAACGCACCGATTCCCGTACCCAGGACTTCTTGCGCTTGTTTGGCCGCCTCGAACTGCGGTACGAGCGACTTGTCGCGGCGTGACTCTTTGTCAAGGCGCGGCAGCGCGTTCTCGATCGTCTGGAGGTCGGCGAGGATCAGCTCGGTGGCGATGGTCTCGATGTCGTCGCTGGGCGAGACCTTGCCATCGACGTGCGTGACGTCCTCGTCCTGGAAGACGCGGGTGACCTGGCAGATCGCGTCGGACTCGCGGATATGGGAGAGGAACTTGTTGCCGAGGCCCTCGCCTTCGGAGGCGCCGCGCACGATGCCGGCGATGTCGACGAACTGGACGGTCGCGGGCAAGAGCTTTTGCGAGCCGAAGACCTTGGCGAGCTCGGCGAGGCGGTGGTCGGGCACGCCGACGACACCGACGTTGGGTTCGATCGTGGCGAACGGGTAGTTCGCCGCGAGAACGTCATTCTTCGTCAGTGCGTTGAAAAGCGTCGACTTCCCCGCGTTGGGGAGACCGACGATGCCAATGGAGAGTGCCACGAAAAGGGGTCCTTAGAATCCGTCGTCACAGAGAAAAATCTACTTTTGATCACCCATAGGGCATCAAAAGTAGATTCTTTGGTCCGGAGGGACGCTTTAGGAGTCGATCAGTCCACGCTGGTAGGCGCGAACGAGAGGACGAGGAACCTTGATTTCGCGGCCATTGACCGTGATGGGTACGAGGTCGGGCGCAGTAGCCTTCCACGCCGAGCGGCGGTGACGGGTATTTGAGCGCGACATCTTGCGTTTGGGAACAGCCATAAGGACGAGGATATCGGACTGTTGGCAGGTCAACCAAATCGGCGGCTCGCCGGTCTTCGCCCCCATTCGGCGCCCCACCTCCGCGAGTGGCGCAAAATGGGGGTCCGGATGCCTCCCGGGTCCCGATTTTGCGCCACTCGACGAGCAGAATGCGCCACTCGACGGGATCGGCCGGGCGGATCGCGAAACTGTCGGTGGTTGCGCCGATAGTGGGCGTATGGACACCACTTCCCCCGTCGCGCTCCTGCTCGTCGTTGTCTTGGCGCTCGGCGCAGGCCTTGCGCTCGGTCTCTTGATCGCCGCTCGCAGCAGTGGGCGCGCCCACCCGTATGAGAGCTCGGTCGCCGCCACGAGCCAAGCCGTCGCGCCGGTCAAAGAGAGCCTCGACCGCTTCGACAACCGCTTGCGCCAGCTGGAGTCAAGCCGCATCGAGTGGCACACCCAGCTGCGCGAGCAGGTCGAGTCCGTACGCCTGACCAATGAGTCCCTGCGACGCGAGACGGCTGCGCTATCGACAGCACTGCGTCGGCCCCAAGTCCGTGGGCAGTGGGGCGAGATGCACCTCAAGCGGACGGCCGAGCTCGCCGGGATGGTCGAGCGCTGCGACTTCGACGTGCAGGTCTCCGTGCGCGACGGTGACTCGATGTGGCGGCCCGACATGGTCGTGCGGCTAGCTGGCGGCAAGCAGGTCGTCGTCGACTCCAAGGTCCCGCTCGATGCCTACCTCGATGCGGGTGAGGCCGACGATTCCGATCTGCGCGCGATGCACCTGCAAAGGCATGCCATGCAATTGCGCACCCACATCGACGCACTCGCGAGCAAGTCCTACTGGAAGCAGTTCGACCTGTCGCCCGAGTTCGTCGTGCTCTTCGTGCCCGGCGAGTCATTCTTGTCCCAGGCGCTCGAGACAGAGCCGACGCTGCTGGAGTACGCCGCGGCCAAGAAGGTTGTGCTCGCGTCGCCCACGACACTCATCGCCTTGCTCCGCACGGTGGCCTACGCCTGGACGCAGGAGCACCTCGCACAAAACGCTCGCGAGATCCACGGGCTGGCACGCGAGCTACACGAGCGCATCGGCACCGTGGGCAGCCACCTCGACAAGCTGGGTCGGTCGTTGAGCGGCTCGGTCGAGAGCTACAACAACGCGGTCGGCTCATTCGAGAGTCGGGTTTTGGTGACGGCGCGCAAGTTCAGCGACCTCCACGTGACAGAAGCGCCCATCGACGCTCCGCAGATGATCGACAAGGCGCCCCGTCCGCTTACCGCTCCAGAGTTCGTTGAAGGTCTACGCTGATGGATGTGTCTTCCATGACCGCAATGAAGCCCGGCACCTTCGCGCGTCGCGACCTCATCGGCGGCCAGATCGCCCTCATCGGCCTGCTAGCCATGGGCTTCGTGACCGTGCTCAGCATCGCGGTCACCGGCTCGATCGGCACCTTCTACGGCTTGGCGTTCGTGCTCATCTCCGTCACGCTGCCGTTGAGCGCCCACATCAAGGCGCTCTTCGTGCCGGGCATCCTTCCGCCGATCATGATGATCGTCAGCCTCACGCTGATCGCGCTCTTCGACCCGTCGGCGATCCAGGTCGACCAGATGGCTGATTCGGCCGGCGTGGTGCAACGCGTCATCAACGGGTTGATCAGCCAGGCCGCCGCTCTCGTGCTCGGGCATCTGCTTGCGCTGCTGACGATCTGGTTCCGCATCGCCACGCGCCCCGAGACGACCTAGAGGCTCTAGCCGGTCAACTCGTCCACGTAGCACCAGCGCCAGGCCTCGCCGATCTCGAAGCTGCGCATCACGGGATGCCCGGTCTCCTCGAAGTGACGGGTCGCATGTTTCCACTCCGAGGAGTCGCAGCACCCGACGTGGCCGCAGGACATGCAGAGGCGCAGATGCACCCAGTCGGTGCCGTCACGCATACATTCCTCACAGCCAGCAGGAGTGAGCGGGGCGGGCACGTCGCAGTGATCGCGCAAGTGCTGGCACGCGCCCTGGTTGGCGACGCGCAGGTCAGTCTCACGGTCGGCGGTCGACTCGTCTTCATACAGCCGGTCGAGGATGGATTCCTCGACGTCGAGCGAGTCCAGCACGTTGCGGAGCACCGCCTGGTCGACCTGGGCCTCGGCACGGATATCGAGCACTTCTTGACGCTCGACGGCCAGCATCTCGGCACGAATCCGTGAGTACTGTGCGCTCGGCGTCTGCGCACCACCGAGCCGTTCCCAGACCGCATTGGCGCGGCTGAGTGCCCGCTCGCGCAGGCGCTCATACAGCTCATCAGACACGGTGCCTTTGACGTTGGCGTCGAGGTACGCGATGCCGGCGCTCGCGGCGCGCTGATAGATCGTGGCCTCTTGAAGGTTGTCCTCGTGGCGGTCCGGGCCTTCGATCTTCAGGCGGCGTACGAGCATCGGCAACGTCAAGCTCTGCAGCAAGAGCGTGCCGACCGTGACCACAAAGGCGATCGCGACGAAGACCTCGCGGTGCGGAGTGTCCTCAGGGATCAGGAAGACCGCAGCCAGCGTGACGACGCCGCGCATACCCGCCCAGCTGAGGATGAACGTGACGCGCCACGGCGGCGCGGGATCGGCGGCTCGCACGGCAGGGATGAGCCGCGGCAGATAGGTCGCCGGGAACATCCAGATGATGCGCAAGAGGATGACGGCGACGAGCGCCGCGAGGCATGACCACACGATGGTTTCGGTGGGCACGGTGCTGCCACGGAGGTCATGGACGATCGACCTGACCTGGAGACCGATCAACAAGAAGACGGCGTTCTCGAGCAGGAACGAGATGGTCGCCCAGTTCGTACGCTCGAACAGTCGTGACGTTGCCGACTGGATCACCGGCGACTTGTGGCCGAGCAACAGTCCGGCGACCACGACGGCCAGGACCCCGGATGGATGTGTGTCG
>JAOPXA010000186.1 GCA_025965395.1 Nocardioidaceae bacterium
GTCCTCCCGTTCTCCCTGGCCGTCGTCGCCTGAGCCGCGTTCCGTTGGGTGAGCGCGTTCCGTTGGTTGAGCTTGTCGAAACCCTGAGCTTGGCTTGTCCTGAGCTGGTCGAAGGGTCGAAACCGTGTCGGTACGCGTGTTTTTGGGGTGTCGGTGGTGGCCTCTAGGGTATGAATATGGCCCAGATTGCAGCGCTTTTACGTCAGGTGAGTGACCTGATGGATGCTGTGCGCGCCTGCGATCTCCACGCATTGGCCGGTGTCGAGATCGCCGAAGCCATCGGTCTGAACCAGACCGTCCACACCAAGATCCAGGCGACCGCCCTTGACCTGACATTGGTCGCCGACCACAAACGAGTCGCCCAGCGCGAAGGCGCCGGGACAACCCAGTCGCTCATCGCCCAAACGACCGGGATCTCGATGCGAGAAGCCGGCAAAGAACTCAAACTCGCCCAAGCACTCCAATCAGTCCCGCAGACGCGGCAAGCGATGAGCGCGGGTGATTTGTCCAAGGACAAAGCCCAGGTCATTGCCCGGGCAATGAACACATTGCCGGGTTTTGTGCGTCCCGAGGAACGCACCACCATCGAGGCCGACCTCCTCACGCAGGCCAAGGCCCATTCGGTTGAGGATCTGCGGCGTGCCGCCAAACGTGCGACCGAGGTCATCGACACCCGGTTGGCTGACAAGCTCGAAGGCCAGATGCTCCGCCACGAAGAACAGAACGCGTTCCACCAGTCCACGTTCTGGATGAGTGAGCCCGACGACACAGGGATGGTCGAGGGCAGATTCACGATCCCGGTCCTGCACGCAGCGATCCTCAAGAACGCGTTGGAAGCCTTCACATCCCCACGGCACAACTCCATGGTCGGAATCGACGAAACAGGCATCGACTACCCCAAAAGGCTCGGGCGTGGGTTCTGCGACCTCCTCATGCACCTACCCACTGACAGATTCCCCCGCCACGGTGGGCTCGCCGCCACCATCCTCCTCACCCTCGACTACGACCAACTCGTCAACGAACTCGCCAATGGGGCTGGGAAAGGGGCTGGCACGATTCTGTCGACCAGTGACCGGGTCTCAGCCCAAGAGATCCGCCACATTGCTTGCGGTGCAGGGATCCTCCCCGCAGTCCTCGACGCAAACCCGCTACCGCTGGAAATGGGCCGCGATCGGCGGACCTTCGACGACACCGCCCGCAAAGCCATGGCCCTGCGCGACCAAGGATGCGCCTTCCCCGGCTGCCAGACCCCCGTGGGCTGGACCGAAGCCCACCACATCAACCCCTGGGCAGTCGACGGACTCACCAACGTCCAACACGGAGTCCTGCTCTGCCCCAACCACCACAGATTGATCGAGAAGGGCGACTGGACCGTGCACATAGCAACCGACGGACACCCAGAATTCACCCCACCCCCCTGGGTCGACCCCCACCAACAACCACGCCGCAACAACCACTGGAAACCACAACGAACACCCAACGGCCAACGAAAACCACCACCCCAAGACAACAAGAAAACTCCGCCGTGATGACCGTCGGCAGGAGGCACTGGTTTGACCGCGCCCAGATGGGGGTAAAGACCTCTGATGAATGTCTCCACCAAGGCCGAGAACTTCGGCGCCCAGGCAGACGGCAGCGATGCACTCGATCATGCGGTTCGCGCCGGGCTCGTTTCCTACGGCATCGTCCACCTGCTCATCGCCTGGCTGGCGATCCAGCTTGCGGTGGGCGACAACGAAGGGAGCGCTTCCAGCAAGGGAGCACTCAGCGAGCTCGCCGAGAAGCCCTTCGGGAGCGTGCTCCTCTATGTCGTCGCGATCAGCTTCGTCGCGCTCGTGGTCTGGCAAGTACTCGAGGCAACCGTGGGGCATCGCGACGACGACGGAGCAAAGCGCGTCCTCAAGCGGGTGGTGTCGGCGGGGAAGGCCGTCCTCTACGCCGGGCTCGGCTACAGCGCCTTCACCATCGCGTCAGGATCCAATGGCGGGGGCGGCGGCACCGATTCCAAGACTGCGACCTTGATGTCCAAGCCCGGTGGGCAGCTCCTCGTGGTGCTGGTCGGCACCGGGATCTTGGTGGTCGCGGGCGCGCTGGTCTACCGAGGTCTTTCGGAGAAGTTCACCAAGCACCTCGAGGCTGGGGGTCAGACCGGCCGAAGCGGGAGGGCATACGTTCTCCTTGGCAAGGTCGGCTACGCAAGCAAAGGTGTCGCACTTGCGATCGTGGGCACCTTGTTTGTCTGGGCAGGATGGAGTCACGACCCCGACAAGTCCGGTGGACTCGACGAAGCACTTCGGACCGTACTCAAGCAGCCGTTCGGCTCGCCCTTACTGATCCTCGTGGCGTTGGGGATCGGTTGCTTTGGCTTGTACTGCTTTGCCTGGGCCCGCCACCTCGACCGCTAGGCGAAGATCTCGCCGTTCTTGGCCTTCTCGAGGAGCAGCGCCGGCGGATCGAAGCGCGCGCCATACGTGGCAGCCAGTTCCTGAGCACGCTCGGTGAACGCCTCGACGCCGATGCGACCGTCGGCAGCTTCATAGCCGTTGATGTACTGCAGCGCGCCGCCGTGCAGCGGCGGGAAGCCAATGCCAAAGATCGACCCGATGTTGGCGTCAGCGACGGTGCGAAGCACTCCCTCTTCGAGGCAGCGGACGGTCTCGACGCTCATGATGAACGTCAGGCGTTCTTTGAGGTCCGCAAGCGGAAGGTCGACGTCTTCCTTGACGAAGAGGTCCCAGAGTCCGGGCCACAGGAACTTCTTCTCGCCTGCGGGATACTCATAGAAGCCAGAGCCAGCGGCCTTGCCCTTGCGACCCAGGTCGACAAGCTTGTTGATGACCTCCATCGCGGGCCCGTCGGTGAATCCGCCGCCCTTAGCGCCGGACGTCGCGGCCGCCTTGGCCTCCGCACTGATCTTCTGCGGCAGGGTCAAAGAGACCTCGTCGATCATGGCCAGTGGGGTGCCGGGGAAGCCAGCGAGCGCGGAGGCGCGCTCGATCGTGATGGGGTTGACGCCCTCGCCGAGCATCTCGGCGCCTTCCATCACGAGCGTGCCGAAGACACGGCTCGTGAAGAAGCCGCGCGAGTCGTTGACGACGATCGGGGTCTTCTTGATCTGCTTGGTGAAATCGATGGCGCGCGCGATGGCCTCGTCGCCGGTCTTTTCGCCCACCATTCTCTCCACCAGCGGCATCTTGTCGACCGGGGAGAAGAAGTGGATCCAGATGAAGTCTTCGGGACGCTTGACGCCTTCGGCCAGGATCGTGATCGGAAGCGTCGAGGTGTTGGAGCCGAGCAACGCATCGGCATTGACGACGGGCTCGAGGTCAGCGAACACGGAGTGCTTGAGGTCGACCGACTCGAAGACTGCCTCCACCACGAAGTCCACACCTGCGAGGTCAGCATAGTCAGCCGTCGGGTGGATGCGGGCGAGG
>JAOPXA010000203.1 GCA_025965395.1 Nocardioidaceae bacterium
CCGACCGACCGTCGAGAACCGTGTAGTGGACGGTCTCGCCGTAGCGCTTGGCGAGGGTGTGGAGCGTGTCGCCGACCCGAACGTGGTCGGGCCGCCGATCGTGATGAGCGAAGGCCAGGCGCAGGAACTCGTCCCCCAAGACATAGCGCCCGCGGCCGTCCTGAGCGGCGAAGCCGGCTCGACGAAGCGCACCCAACGCACGGTGAACCGTCGGCTTGGGACTATCGAGAGCGGCGGTGATGTCCTCCAGGCTCACACCCTCGGAGTACTTCGCGAGCTCAGACAGGACGGCGAGGGTCCGGTCGGCCCCTACAAGCTTGTCGCTCGACGATGTAGTCTCGGTCACATTCCAGATGCTAGACCAATATTTCGAGAATTGGAATTGTATGAGTGCTCCGCGCAGTAGCCAGTGGTACGGCGGGACTGACCGCAACGCATACATCCACCGTGCCTGGATGCGCCGCGGGTTGCCGTCCCACGCGTTCGACGGCCGCCCGCACATTGCGATCGCCAACACCGCGTCGGACCTCACACCTTGCAATGCCCATCTCAACGAGGTCGCGCAGAGCGTGTCCCAGGGGATCTACGAGGCCGGCGGCATCCCGCTCAACCTCCCCGTGGTGTCGCTGGGCGAGACCTTGGTGCGCCCGACGGCGATGCTGTGGCGCAACATGGCCGCGATGGCGACGGAGGAGATGCTTCGGGCCAACCCGATTGATGGCGTCGTGCTGTTGGGCGGCTGCGACAAGACGATTCCGTCGCTGCTGATGGCTGCGGCCTCGGTCGATCTGCCCGCACTGGTCGTGCCCGGTGGGCCGATGCTGACGGGCACCTTCCAAGGGATTCCACTGGGCTGTGGCACCGACGTATGGCGGCTCAGCGAGGAGGTCCGCGCCGGCAAGCTGTCGGAGGAGCAGTTCCTCAAGTCCGAGTCATCGATGATCCGGAGCCGTGGCCACTGCAACACGATGGGCACCGCCTCGACGATGGCGATGGTGGCCGAAGCGCTCGGCGCGACGATTCCCGGCATGGCTGGCACGCCCGCTCCGGACAGTCGCCTGCTCGAGGGCTCTCACGAGGCCGGCCGGCTTGCGGTCGAGATGGTCGCGGCCGATCGCCGACCCAGTCAGGTGTTCACCCGAGGCTCGTTCCTCAACGCCATCGTCGCCCTGGCCGCCGTGGGTGGCTCGACCAATGCGGTCGTGCACCTGCTCGCCATCGCGGGGCGCCTTGGCGTCGAGCTGACCCAGGACGACTTCGACCGCACCGGGGCGGGCGTGCCCTTGCTCGTCAATCTCCAGCCCGCTGGCACGTTTTTGATGGAGGACTTCCACCGGGCAGGAGGGCTGCTCGCGGTCTTGCGCGAGGTCGAGGACCTGCTCGACGCTGACGCGATCACGGTCACCGGCAGGCCGCTCACGAGCTACCTCGCTGAGGCCGAGATCTGGGACCGCGAGGTCATTCGGCCACGCGCTGAGCCGTTCCAGCCGAACGCCGGAATCGCCGTCTTGTATGGCAACCTTGCCCCTGACGGCGCCGTGATCAAGCCTGCGGCCGCGACCCCCGCCCTCCTTCAGCATCGCGGAAGGGCGATGGTGTTCGACTCGATCGAGGACATGCACGCCCGCATGGACGACCCCGACCTGGACGTCGACGCGGACTCCGTGCTTGTGCTTCGAGGCTGTGGCCCGCGGGGATACCCAGGTATGCCTGAGGTCGCCAACCTCCCGCTCCCCAAGAAGCTTTTGGAGGCAGGAGTGCGCGACATGGTGCGCATCTGTGACGGGCGGATGAGCGGCACCGCCTACGGCACCGTCGTCCTGCACGTGTCACCCGAGGCGGCGGCCGGTGGCCCGCTCGGACTCATCCGCACCGGTGATGTGGTCATCCTCGACGTGGAGGCGCGGCGTCTCGACATCGACATCCCGAAGGCGGAGCTAGATTCCCGACGTCCCGAACAAGCAGCAGTGGACGCATTCGCTGCCCCCACTCGCGGGTGGGAACAGCTCTACGTCCGCACGGTCCTGCAGGCCAACACGGGTGCCGACCTCGACTTCCTCGTCGGATCGAGCGGCGATGTGGTGTCGCGCGAGTCGCACTGAGCCGCTAGGCGCCTAGGGCCTGGCGGGCGCTGAGTTCATGTTGGTGTCCTGCCAGGCCGACTCGGCACCGCTGTGTCCAATGCGCGCCACTTGAACGGTCGTGCCCACAGTCGCAACGATCGCCAGCACCGAGACCGCGAGGGTGAGCGGCTTCGCCAACGAATGTCCGCCCTTGCTTCTCCAGTCGATCGCGTACGCGGCGGCAGAGAAGACGAACAGCGCGATCATCCACGGGAGGAGTCCCTCGGCCATCTGGGTGTGCTTTTCGAGAAGCGCTGAGTGTGCGACGTGGCGCTCGAGCGTCTCACCCGTGGAGGTGCTGAGGGGTACGAGGATGAGGCCGATCAGGCTGAGCCCGGCAGGAAGCGGTCCGGCCCACCTGCGGAACTTCGGCCATACGGCACTCAGCAGCACCGTCAACGCGGCGAGCGGAATCATCACCACGGTGGCATGCACGATGAGCGGGTGAAGCGGAAGTCCGTAGAAGTCGTTGGGCATAGGTGATCCTTCGTGAGGTCATGCAGATGAGCGTGGGCAGATCAGAGGGCGTTGCTAGGAGGCGTTGCTACCGCCGTGCTTGGGCCCCTTGGGGGCAGGCTTGGGCGGCGATGGCTTCGGTTTGGGTTTGGGTTTGACGGTGCTTGGCTTGTGAGGAGCCACTCGCGGCGTCGCGATCGTGCGGGGCGCGGCCTTGTGCACCGGCTTGGGCTTGGCCGCAGGCTTGTTGCGCAGGGACTTGTCAGCGAGCACGGTCGATGGACGTTCGGGCACGACTGCGGGTGCCTCACGTGTCGACGGTGAGGCGGGGCTGTCGTCCTTCGGCGAGGCAACGGCGGCTGCGCTGTTCTGTGCGGCGAGTGCTGCCACCACACCGATGACCGCGACTCCGGCCGCCACGATGGACGCTGCGTGCCTGCGCGACTTTGACACGAGGGCGTTGCGGTAGCGAGGGCCGAAGATGTCCATGCCCCCACCATGGCGCCGCCACCATCAGTGCACGGTCATTCGTAGATCAAATCCAGATCAAATCCGGCCAGAACCACCTCCGACTTTCGTGGAGATCACCCGAGGCCTAAACTTGGACACCTGACCCAATTTCAGGAGTAGTCGTGAAGATCTGCCTCAACCCGTTCATGCTCGAAACCTTCTATGGCGGCAGGCCCCGTCCCGTGATCGACCTCATCG
>JAOPXA010000240.1 GCA_025965395.1 Nocardioidaceae bacterium
GTCACCGTGGGCGTCAAGAGCGCATCGACGTCGGCAAGGGCGGCCCGCGCCTCGAGGCGCAGGGTGCGCATCCGGTCGAGCGACTCGAAGACGTCGACGCCACGGACGTCCTTGCCCGCGAGGAGCAAAGCAAGGGTGACGGGGTGGATCTCTTCGGGATGCGTGGTGATGAATGATTCAAGTCCATCGAGTCGCTCCGCCACCCAGGCGCCGCCGTACAGCTGAGCGCCAGCCTCGAGGAAGACGTCCATCGCGATCGGCTGGAGCTGGACTCCCGACTTCTCGAGCTCGAGCAGGAGCGCCTCCCAGGCTTCCTGCTCGCCAGCGGTTCCCCATGCGCTCATGCGGTCGGGAATCGCTAGGCGCACCCCCGCCAAGCTGAGCGGAGCGATCGCGCCGGGTGCTGGCAGGTCACGGGCCCAGGGGTCGGCGCCGTCATGCCCCGCGATCACGTTGAGCACGAACGCACCATCGTCGACCGTGAGCGCAAATACGTTGGCGCAGTCGATCGAGCGACATGCGGGCACGATGCCCCGGTTGCTGACCAGGCCGACGCTCGGCTTGACGCCGACGATGTTGTTGAGCGCGGCGGGGACCCGACCCGATCCCGCAGTGTCCGTGCCGAGGGAAAACGACACGAGCCCCGCAGCGACGGCTACAGCCGAGCCCGAGCTGGAGCCCCCCGAGATGTAGGCATCGTCGAAGGGAGTGGAGGGCGCGCCGTAAGGGCTCCGCGTGCCGTTGAGGCCGGTGGCGAACTGGTCGAGGTTGGTCTTCCCGATCACCAGAGCACCGGCCGCGAGCAGTCGGTCGACCAGGTAGGCGGATTCCGGAGCGGCGTAGCCGAAGGCCGGGCAGCCCGCAGTGGTGTCCATCCCTAAGACGTCGATGTTGTCCTTGACGGCGAACGGGACTCCGAACAAGGGCAGACCCGCCATCGCGCACGGGTCCAGCTCCGCTGCGGCGGCGAGTGCAGCGGCCTCGTCGACGAGCGAGATCCAGACGTGGTCGTCGCCGCGGGAACGGATGCGCGCATAGATAGCCTCGACCACGGTCACCGGACTCAGCGATCTCTCGAGATAGCGCTCCCTCAGCGACTCCAGGTCCAGGCTCCCCACCGCGTCCGGGTAGGTGAGCAGGTTCATACCGTGAGCGCGCCCACAGCCAGCGAAGCCATCAGTGCTTCCGAGGTGGCGACGGCGCCGAAGACTCCGCCTTGCATCTTGATCATGTGCAGGGCTGCTTCGTAGTTTCCTGGATCGGTGGCGCCGGTGCAGTCCGACAACAGCAGGCACTCATAGCCGCGATCGTTGGCGTCCCGCATGGTCGTGTGCACGCAGACATCCGTCGTGATGCCGGTGAAGATCAGGTGCGTGATGCCCTTGGTGCGCAGCAGGAGGTCGAGATCGGTCGCGTAGAACGAGCCCTTGCCCGGCTTGTCGATGATGAGCTCACCCTCGAGCGGCGCGACCTCGGGAACGATCTCCCAGCCTGGCTCGCCGCGGGTCAGGATGCGACCACAGGGGCCGTCGGAGCCAATGCCAGCACCGATCTGCTCCGAGCGCCACAGCTTGTTGGGCGGGCAGTCGGAGAGGTCGGGCCGGTGGCCTTCGCGCGTATGGACGATGAAGAGCCCCGCTTCACGTGCGGCGGCCAGGACCTTGATCGTCGGCCCCAGCGGCTTGCGCGTGAGGTTGAGGTCGTAGCCCATCCGCTCGACGTATCCGCCGTAGCCGCAGAAGTCGACCTGCCAGTCGATGTTGATGAGCGCGGTCTTCTCAGGCGTGAAGGAGTTGTCGTACGGCCAGTTGTATGGCTCGGCGTCGACCGGTCCGAAAGCAATGGTGGAGGTCATGTGAAGGCCCTTTCTGCGGTGGTTGCGGGAAGCGTGGCGACTGCCGCGCATACGTGGTCAGTGGTGCCAACGGCTCCGAAGATGCCGCCGGACATTTCGATCTGTGAGCGGGCCGACGCGACCATGCCTGACTCGTACGCGACGCAGGCGTCGAGGACGAGGAGGCATTCGAGGCCGCGATCGTTGGCCGAGCGCATCGTCGAGTGGATACATGTCTCAAGTCCCAGCCCGACCAGGACGAGGTGTGTCTTGTGGTGTCGTCGGAGCACCGCGTCAAGAGCGCTGCCGTAGAAGCCGTCGATGCCTTGCGACGCCGTGGTCGCGTCAGCAGCGACGCTGGATACGGGCGATGCCTGCGTGGGTCCTTGGGGTTCCGGAGGCATGGTCATCACGTTGATGACCATGCCCCCGGCGTTCCGTACGGAGTCCACCACTCTCAGCGCGCTGTCCCACTCCATCGAACCCACTCCGAGCCCCGAGGGGACGTCGGTGGGGCTGATCAGGAGGACCGCCAGGCTGGCCTGATCGATCTGCCCGTCATAGGGCCATGAGTACGGCGTGGTCTGAGAAACGGTGAGACTCATCGGATTCCTTACTGAGCGAGCTTGCCGATGACGCCCTTGACGAAGTAGTCCATGGCATCGACTTCTTCGTAGGTGGGGACGACGCCATCCTTGACGACGACCTTGCCCTTCTGGTCCAGGACAGGTCCGACGAACGGTGAGCCGTCCGGCGTGCCGAGGAAGGTCTGGGCCTTTTCGATGTCAGCCTTCGTCTCAGCAGTGACGTCGGGGCCAAACGGAGCGAGGACGAACGGGTTGGTGCCCGTCTTGTAGCCGACGCGGAAGTTGGCGTTGTACTTGCTGCCGACGAAGTCGCCATCAACCACCGTCTTCACGATGTCGGTGTAGAGCGGTCCCCAGTTCCACACGGCACCGGTGAGCCAGCCCTTGGGGGCAAGCGACGAGGCGTCTGCGTGGTAGCCGACCGTCATGGCGCCGGCCTTCTCAGCTGCCTGGATCACGGTCGAGGTGCAGTCCTGGTGCTGCGTGAGCACGTCGACGTCCTGTGAGAGGAGACTCTCGGCGGCGGCCTGCTGCTTGCCAGGGTTGCACCAATCCGAAGTGGCGACGGTGATGGTCTCGACCTTCGGGTTGACCGACTCGGCACCACGCTGGAAGGCGTTGATGTTGGCGATGGTCTGGGGGATCGGGAACGCATACACGTAGCCAAGCTTGTTGGTCTTGGTGGACCGACCGGCTGCGATTCCTGCGAGGTACATCGGCTCGTACACGGTGCCGAAGTACGTGCCGGAGTTCTCGGGGATGTCGGTGGTGATCGTGTTGCCTTGCTGGACGACGACGACGTCGGGGTGCTCTTCGGCGACCTTGAGGGCTGCGTCGAGGTGACCGTAGCTGGTGGCGAAGATGAG
>JAOPXA010000287.1 GCA_025965395.1 Nocardioidaceae bacterium
GCCCCATCACGGCGTGGAGGCACAGGATCAGCGCCGATGCCGCGGTAACGGCCAGAAGCACCCAGCGGAGCGAAGAGCCACTGTCGGCTAGGAGTGAGAAGCTCCAGATTCCAGCGGCCGCAATGAGGGACGCAAAGCCGAGTGACCCGGTCGCGGTTCCGCGAATGCGCCAAAGCAACGACACCGTGATGCCGAGGATGGCCGCGATGGCCGGCGCAAGCGCGACGGTGTAGTACGGGTGCATCGTGCCGCGCATGTTGCTGAAGATCAGCCCGGTGACGATGAGCCAACCACCCCACATGAGCAGCGCCGCGCGTTGAGAGTCCGTACGCGTGGCGGGTCGGGTCACGTAGAGACCGAGGGCAAGGGCAATGAGTGCGGAAGGCAGCAGCCAGGAGATCTCGAGACCGATCTCGCTGGTGAACATACGACCGAGCCCTGTGGCGCCGCCGAAGCCAGAATTGCCGTTACCCCCGCCCCCGCCTCCACCACCGGCGCCACCCGCGCCCTGGCCGAAGATGCGGCCGAGGCCGTTGTAGCCAAGGACGAGGTCGATCACGGAGTTGTTCGTCGAGCCACCGATGTAGGGGCGTGATCCGGCTGGCCACAGAGCGACGATCACGACCCACCAACCGGCCGAGGCGATCAAGGTAAGCCCTGCGACAACGAGGTGGAGAAGCCGCTTGCGCACCGAGGCCGGAGCGGTGATCAGGTAGACGAGCGCGAATGCAGGCAGCACGAGCAGGCCTTGCAGCATCTTGGTGAGGAACGCGAACCCGAGCGCGACGCCGGCGAGAGCGAGCCAGCGTCCGCTTGCCTTCTCCTGAGCCCGAGTGACGAAGTAGCCCGCCGCCGTCATGAGGAGCACGAGCAACGCGTCGGGGTTGTCGAAGCGGAACATCAAGGCTGCGGCGGGGGTGAGCGCCATGACGAGACCGGCAGCGAGCGCGGCTCCATGACCCGAGACCCGGCGCACGCTCGCGTGGATGAGCGCCACGGTGCCCACGCCCATCAAAGCCTGGGGGATGAGCAGGCTCCAGCTGGAAAACCCGAAGAGCCGCGCCGAAAGTCCCATGACCCATAGCGATGCGGGCGGCTTGTCGACGGTGATGAAGTTGGACGCGTCGAGCGAACCGAAGAACCACGCCTTGAGGTCCTGCGAGCCAGCCTGCACGGCCGCGGCATAGAACGTGTTCGCGAATCCGGACGATGAGAGGTCCCACAAATAGAGGAGCGCGGTGCCGAGCAGCAGTGCCCAGAGCCCCGGTCGCGCCCAGGAGGGGTCGTCGGGCCGTCCGGCGAACACCGTCGCCCAGCGGCGCGCGACTTTGGGCGGCTTTGCCTGCTCGGGCACGGTGCGTGCTGCGGGTAGTGTCGTGACCGACATGGGTGCTCCTTGTGGCTCGGGACTTGAGTCCTAGCGTGGATGACCTACCCGGCGGGCTCGTGAGAACCAACTGGGCGTTTGCTGTGAGCACTATTTCTTCCGAGTGAGTGTTTGCATGAATTCGCCGCAACATGCAAGAATGTGCAGGTGGTCGATATGCTGAAGGTAGCCGTAGCCGGAGCGAGCGGGTATGTGGGCGGGGAAGTTCTCCGCACGCTCTTGGCGCATCCGCACGTCACGATTGGGGCCCTCACCGCTTCGAGCAATGCCGGCACGGCACTCGGTATGCACCAACCGCACCTGCTCCCGTTGGCCGATCGCATCCTCGGAGACACCGACGCTGCGACGCTGGCGGGCCACGATGTGGTCTTCCTGGGCCTCCCGCACGGTGCATCGGCGGTCGTTGCCGCGGCGCTCGATCCTGGCACGCTCGTCATCGACTGTGGCGCTGATTTCCGCTTGCAGAGCGCCGAGGACTGGGCAGACTTCTACGGCGGAGAGCACGCGGGCACCTGGCCATACGGCCTTCCCGAGCTTCCCGGCCAACGGGCTGCCCTTGCCGGCTCGAAGCGCATCGCTGTCCCCGGCTGCTTCCCCACCGTCTCGACGCTCACCCTGCTGCCAGCGTTTCTCGCCGATCTCGTGAGCGACGACATCACCGTCGTCGCAGCTACGGGCACGTCCGGCGCGGGCAAGACGCTCAAGCCGCACCTGCTCGGCTCAGAGGTCATGGGCCAAGCCAGCGCCTACGGCGTCGGGGGAGTGCACCGTCATACCCCTGAGATCGAGCAGAACTTGCGGTCGGTCGGCGCCAAGGCTCCGCGCGTCTCGTTCACCCCGATCCTCGCGCCCATGTCGCGCGGGATTCTCGCCACGTGCACGACCAACGTGCACGACGGCGTCACCGCTGCCGATGTACGCGCCGCGTACGAGACCGCCTACAAGGACGAGCCCTTCATCCGGCTGCTGCCCGAAGGACAGTGGCCTCAGACCAAGGCAACGCTCGGCGCCAACACCGTCCACCTTCAGGTCACCGTCGATCCTCGGGCAGGCAAGCTCGTCGCCATCGGCGCCATGGACAATCTCGCCAAAGGCACTGCCGGAGGAGCAATCCAATCCATGAACATCGCACTCGGACTCCCGGAGACCACAGGCCTCACCACCGTCGGAGTGGCGCCATGAGTGTCACCGCAGCATTCGGCTTCCGGGCCGCGGGCATCGCCGCGGGTCTCAAGTCGACGGGCGAGCCTGACGTTGCCGTCATCGTCAACGACGGTCCCAAGTCAGCGGCCGCTGCCGTCTTCACGTCCAACCGGTGCAAGGCCAACCCCGTCCTCTGGAGCGAGCAATCGATCAAGGCCGGCAGCGCCAAGGCCGTGGCTATCAACTCCGGCGGCGCCAATTGCTACACCGGCACCGAGGGCTTCATCACGACTCACAAGACGGCCGAGACCGTTGCGGAGGCACTCGATATCGGTGCCATCGACGTGCAGGTCTGCTCGACGGGGCTCATCGGCATGCTCAACGACCGCGAGGCCTTGCTTGCCGGTATGCGTGTCGCGCTCGACGAGCTCGACGCCGAGGGCGGCGATGCTGCGGCGCGCGCCATCATGACCACCGACTCGGTCCCGAAGACCTCGGTCTACGAGGGCGATGGTTTCGTCGTCGGCGGCATGGCCAAAGGCGCGGGCATGCTGGCGCCCGCTTTGGCCACCATGCTCGTATTCATCACGACGGATGCTGACGTCGACAGCGCCACGTGCGACAAGGCGCTGCGTGCGGCAACGCATACGACCTTCGACCGTCTCGACTCTGACGGTTGCCAATCCACGAACGACACGGTGCTGCTTATGGCGAGCGGCGCCTCCGACGTCAAGCCGCCCGGTGCCGAGTTCGCCGAGGCCGTTCGTTCGGTATGCGCGGACCTCGCGTTGCAGTTGCTCGCCGATGCTGAAGGCGCCGATCACGAAATCGCTATCAATGTCGTCAACGCTGCGAGCGAGGAGGATGCGCTCGAAGTCGGGCGTTCCGTGGCGCGCAGCAACCTTTTCAAGTGCGCGATCTTCGGCAAGGATCCGAACTGGGGCCGGATCTTGGCGTCCGTAGGCACGACGCAGGCCGCCTTCGACCCGGCAGACCTTGATGTCGCTCTCAACGGCGTATGGGTATGCCGCAACAGCGCGCCTTTCGAGGCACCCGACAAGGTCGATCTCGAGCCGCGTGAAGTCACGGTGACCATCGACCTCAAGTCGGGCTTCCACGACGCGACCATCTGGACCAATGACCTCACGCAGGCCTATGTCCACGAGAACTCGGCCTACTCGTCATGACCGCCGACGTGTCCGCCAAGTCTGCAGAGGAGTGGCAGAAGGCGACGGCCAAGGCCGCGACGCTCGCTGAGGCGCTCCCGTGGATGAAGGCCTATCACGGCAAGATCGTCGTCATCAAGTACGGCGGCAACGCTATGACCGACGAGCGCCTCAAGCAGGCGTTCGCCGAGGACATCGTCTTTCTGCGCTACGCCGGCTTCAAGCCCGTCGTCGTGCACGGCGGTGGACCACAGATCAGCGCCATGCTCGACAAGCTTGGCATCGAGTCCGAGTTTCGTGGCGGGCTTCGGGTGACGACACCCGAAGCGATGGAGGTCGTTCGCATGGTGCTTGTCGGCCAAGTCGGCCGCGAGCTCGTCGGCCTCCTCAACCAGCACGGTGACCTTGCCGTGGGGCTGTCCGGTGAGGATGGCGGGCTCTTTCGGGCCAAGCGCACCCACGCGATCGTCGACGGAGAGCAAGTCGACATCGGCTTGGTCGGCGAAGTCGTCGGCGTGCGGCCCGAAGCTGTGCTCGGCCTCATCGAGGCTGGCCGGATTCCTGTCGTCTCGACGGTGGCACCCGACGAGACCGGCCAGGTCTACAACGTCAACGCCGACACGGCGGCCGCCGCGCTCGCGTCGGCTCTCGGTGCCGAGAAGCTCCTCGTGCTCACCGACGTCGAGGGCTTGTATGCCGATTGGCCCAACAGCTCAGACGTCATCGGCGAGATCTCGCCCGAGGCGCTGGCCGAGCTCATACCCGGGCTCGCGAGCGGCATGATCCCCAAAATGACCGCCTGCCTCAAAGCTGTCCAAGAGGGCGTCAAACGCGCCACCGTAGTTGACGGCCGCGAACCGCACGCCGTACTCCTGGAGATATTCACCGACGAAGGCGTCGGCACTCAAGTGCTCCCGGGCGCCAAGACGAAGATCCGCACCGCACTCGTGAAGAGTCCGTTAGGAGGCGTTGCCCCGTGACCGGTCGAGAATGGACCGAGCGCTACCAAGGCGCCGTCATGAACACCTTTGGCGTGCCCCAACGCGTCTTGGTGCGGGGCGAAGGCGTCTACGTATGGGATGCCGACGGCACCAAGTATGTCGATCTGCTCGGCGGGATTGCCGTCAATGCACTCGGACATGCCCACCCTGCGCTGCTCAAGGCAGTCTCGGAGCAGCTCGGCCAACTGGGTCACATCTCGAACTTCTTCACCTCTGAGCCGCAGATCGAGCTGGGCGAAAAGTTGCTGTCTCTGCTGGGAGCCGACGGGCGGGTGTTTTTCACCAACTCGGGCACCGAGGCGAACGAGGCCGCCTTCAAAGTGACGCGCAAGACCGGCCGCACGAAGATCGTTGCCGCGGAGGGCAGCTTCCACGGCCGCACGATGGGCGCGCTCGCGCTGACCTCGAAGGCTGCCTATCGCGAGCCGTTCGAGCCGCTTCCCGGCAACGTGGTCTTCGTCCCATACGGCGACATCGCGGCCCTCACGGCGGCCGTCGATGACGAGACCGCGGCGGTGATTCTCGAACCTCTGCAAGGTGAAGCGGGTGTGATCGAGCCCGGCGACGGCTATCTCCAAGCCGCGCGTGATGCGACGAGCGCCCACGGCGCACTGCTCTGGCTCGATGAGATCCAGACCGGCATAGGACGCACAGGCGCGTGGTTCGCCCATACGGCTCATGGCGTCATGCCCGACCTCGTGACCGTGGCCAAGGGTCTTGGCGGCGGGATTCCCATTGGCGCGTGCATCGCGTTGGGTGACGCGGCCACGCTGCTGACCCCTGGCAACCATGGCACGACGTTCGGCGGCAACCCCGTGGCGACTGCGGCGGCGCTCGCGGTGATCGAGACCATCGAGGTCGAGGATTTGCTGGAGAACGCTCGGGCGATCGGCGCTCAGATCCGCGCTGGACTCGAGGCCCACCCGCTCGTCGTTGCCACCTCCGGAGACGGCCTGCTCATCGGCGTCGTGCTTGCCAAAGACGTGTCGGCTGACATCCAGAAGGCCGCACTCGAGGCCGGCGTCATCCTCAACAACCCCACTCCTGGACGGCTCCGCCTCGCGCCGCCGCTCATCTTGACCGAGGCACAGGCCGCAGCGGCCGTCTCCACGCTGCTGGCAGTCCTCGACGGGGTGGACGCATGAGGCATTTCTTGCGTGACGATGATCTGAGCCCGGCGGAGCAGGCCGAAGTCCTCGATCTGGCGGCACAGATTAAGGCCGACCCCTACGCGCTCAAGCCGCTCGCTGGCCCCCAGTCCGTCGCGATCATCTTCGACAAGCCATCGACCCGCACGCGGGTATCCTTCACGGTCGGCGTTGCCGACCTGGGTGGCAACCCGGTCGTCCTCGACACCGGCACCACGCAGCAAGGTCGTGGCGAGTCGATCGCCGACACCGCGAAGGTCCTCGGCCGGATGACGAGCGCGATCGTCTGGCGCACATTCGCGCACAGCGGTCTCGTCGAGATGGCTGCACACGCGGGTGTGCCCGTCGTCAATGCCTTGAGCGATGACTTCCATCCGTGCCAGATCCTCGCCGACTGGCAGACCGTGCGTGAGCACAAGGGCGATCTTGCTGGTCTGACGGTGGCCTACCTCGGAGATGGCGCCAACAACATGGGCCACTCCTACCTCCTTGGCGGCGCGACCGCGAGCATGCACGTACGCGTCGGAGCGCCCGTGGGCTACCAGCCCGACGCATCTGTCGTCGCCGACGCGGAGCAGATCGCCAAGGCGACCGGTGGCTCGATCATGATCACTGCGAATCCGAACGAGGCGCTCTCCGGAGCCGATGTCGTGATCACCGACACTTGGGTATCGATGGGCCAGGAGGACGAGAAGGCCGCGCGTCTTCAGCTGTTCGGCGACTACTCGATCACCGCAGAGGCAATGAAGCACGCATCTGACGACGCGATCGTGCTGCACTGTCTCCCGGCGTATCGAGGTCTTGAGATCGCTGCCGACGTGATCGACGGCCCTCAAAGCGTCGTGTTCGACGAGGCCGAAAACCGGCTGCACGCCCAGAAGGCGCTCCTCGTATGGCTCCTGGCACAAGCGGGTGACGTATGAGCATTCCGGCCACCAAAGCGGCACGTCAGCAGTTGATGATCGAGCTGCTTGGCCGTGGCCCCGTGCGTTCGCAGGGCGAGCTGGTGCGTCTTCTCGACCAGCAAGGCGTGGTGGCCACGCCGTCCACGGTATCCCGTGACCTCGTGGAGCTCGATGCTGTGCGCGTGCGCCATCCTGATGGTTCGCTCGTCTATGCGGGCCCAGCCGAAGGCGGGGACCGCACTCCTCGCGCTGTGGGAGACAGCCACGCCGCCCAGGCGCGGCTTCAGCGCCTCGCGAGGGAGCTGCTCGTCTCGGCTGAAGCATCCGCCAACATGGTGGTGCTGCGCACTCCCCCCGGCGCGGCCCAGTTCTTCGCCTCGGCGATCGACCACGTTGCCCAAAGCGACGTGCTCGGCACGATCGCGGGCGACGACACCGTGCTCCTCATCTGCCGCGATCCCCAAGGCGGCGCCGATATTGCCCAGAGATTTACCAAACTTGCGGATCTTCCCGCATAGCAAAGAAAGAAGTGCATTCGTGAGCAAGAGCGACAGGATCGTACTCGCCTATTCGGGCGGCCTCGACACATCCGTAGCCATCGGTTGGCTGACCGAGCAGACTGGCGCCGAGATCGTTGCGGTCGCCGTCAATGTCGGTCAGGACGGCGAGGACCTGGACGTCATTCGCGAGCGGGCGATGTCCTGTGGCGCGGTCGAAGCGGTCGTCGTCGACGCCCGTGATGAGTTTGCCGACGACTTCTGCCTGCCCGCGATCCGCGCCAATGCGCTCTACATGGATCGCTACCCGATCGTCTCGGCGCTCTCGCGTCCGCTCATCGTGAAGCACCTCGTCGAGGCCGCTCGTTATCACGGCGCCACCACCGTCAGCCACGGTTGCACGGGCAAGGGCAACGACCAAGTCCGCTTCGAAGTCGGCACGAGCGCCCTCGCGCCCGACCTCAAGGTCATCGCTCCCGTCCGTGACTACGCATGGACCCGCGAGAAGGCCATCGTCTGGGCCGAGGACCACAACCTGCCGATCGATGTCAACAAGAAGTCGCCCTACTCGATCGACCAGAACGTATGGGGTCGCGCCGTCGAGACGGGCTTCCTCGAGGACATCTGGAATGGCCCGATCGAGGACCTCTACTCATACACCCAGAACCCAGCTACACCCCGTGAAGCGGACGAGATCACGATCACCTTCGAGGCTGGCGCTCCCGTGGCCATCGACGGCCGCCCAGTCACGACACTGCAGGCGATCGTCGAGCTCAACAAGCGCGCTGGTGCCCAGGGCGTTGGTCGTCTCGACATGGTCGAGGACCGGCTCGTCGGCATCAAGAGCCGCGAGGTCTACGAGGCTCCGGGCGCTATCGCGCTCATCACCGCGCACCAAGAGCTCGAGAACGTCACGGTCGAGCGCGAGCTCAGCCGCTACAAGAAGGGTGTCGATCAGCGTTGGACCGAGCTTGCCTATGACGGTTTGTGGTTCTCACCGCTCAAGCGCGCCCTCGACGAGTTCATCACCAAGAGCCAAGAACACGTCAGCGGAGACATTCGCATGATCATGCATGGCGGCAAGGCCGTCGTGACGGGACGCAAGTCTGACGCGAGCCTGTATGACTTCAACCTCGCCACGTACGACGAGGGTGACACGTTCGACCAGAGCCAGGCCAAGGGGTTCATCGAGCTCTGGGGCATGTCGAGCGTGCTCGCCAACAAGCGTGACAAGAAGCTGGCGGGGGAGTAGTGCGCCCCCCGCGCCTTGAGCTTGTCGAAAGGCAAAAACCATGAGCGAAACCGAAGAGACTCGGTTGTGGGGCGGACGGTTCGCATCCGGCCCCTCACCCGCGCTCGTCGCGTTGTCGCGGTCGACCCACTTCGACTGGCGCCTCGCGCCCTACGACCTTGCAGGCTCCCGTGCCCACGCGTCGGTCCTCGCGTCAGCGGGTCTGCTCACCGAGGACGACCTCGTGACCTTGCTCGCTGGCATCGACACGCTTGACTCCGCGGTTGCTTCCGGCGATTTCGTCGCGCAGCTAGACGATGAGGACGTGCACACGGCACTCGAGCGCGGCTTGCTCGAGATCCTGGGCGCCGAGCTGGGCGGTCGGCTTCGCGCCGGGCGCTCGCGCAACGACCAGGTCGCCACGCTCTTCAAGATGTATCTGCGCGATCACGCTCGCGAGATCGGCGACCTCGTGCGCGCCCTAGCGACCGCGCTCGCTGATCAAGCTGATCGGCACATGGTCGTCGCCATGCCCGGCCGCACCCACCTCCAGCACGCGCAGCCGGTGCTTTTGTCG
>JAOPXA010000294.1 GCA_025965395.1 Nocardioidaceae bacterium
CGTGTATCTCGTGACGTGCGTCTCAAATTGCGGGAAATGCACACATAAGTCCCCTAATCGTCTTACTCTTTCCCCTATGACGCAGATCACTCCTTGGAGCCTGCGCCCCTCGGTTCGCAAGGCGGCCGGAGAGCGCGAGCAGACCGCACAGCTCGAGGAGCTGTGCGGTGACCAAGTGAGCCTCCTGCATCACTGCCCCGGCAGCGAGCGGATCGGTGACATCGAGCACCTGGTCGTCGCTGCGTCCGGTATCTATCTCGTCGCCGTTCTCGACAACCGCCACGCCAAGATCTCCGTGCGACGAGGTGGTGGCGTCCTGGGCGCCCGCAGCGAGCAGTTGTTCGTCGGTGGCCGCAATCGGACCCCTCTCGTCGAGACACTCGAACGCCAAAAGGATGCCGTCGAGATCGCGCTGCTCGACCTTCTCGACGTACCGATTCCCAAGGTGACCGTCGTGTTCTGCTTCCTCGATGCCGAGCTGCCGTTGTTCACTGACCTTGCCGTACGGTTGCATCCGATCAGGGGTCCCCGCGGCGCTTCGAGGATCGTCCGACAGCCTGGAATGCTCACTGCCGAGCAACGCGACAGCATCCGCGGACACCTCTCGGAGCGACTCCCCAAGATCTGATCCCCTCGGCCAGCCTGTCGCGCTTGCAAGCCAAACCGTTGGGCCGTCACAGTGGGAACGAGCATCAAGACCGACGGAGGAACCATGGGCAGGATCATCGTGACGGAATTCGTCTCACTCGACGGAGTCATGGAGGCACCGGGCGGTGAGCCTGGCTACCGCCACACAGCATGGACGACGTTGGTGCCGTACGTGCCGGAGTTCGGTGCTTTCAAGCTCGGCGAAGTGCTCGAGGCCGATGCCCATCTCCTTGGCCGCGTGACGTACGAGTCGTTTGCAGGCGCCTGGCCGCATCGAGACGACCCCGACGGTTTCGCCAATCGGATGAACTCGATGAAGAAGTACGTCGTGACGTCCACGTTGACCTTTCTGAAGTGGAAGAACTCGCACATCGTGGCGGGCGATATTCCGGCAGAGCTGGCCAAGCTCAGGGATGCGGAGGGTGACCTGCTCGTCGCGGGCAGCCGGACGCTCGTGCATACGTTGTACGAGCACGACCTCGTCGACGAGTACCGACTCATGGTTTTCCCCGTGATCCTTGGCAGTGGACGCCGACTCTTCCCCGACGATGTCGAGCACAAGCGGACGCTCGAACTGGTGGATCTGAAGCAGTTCTCCAACGGCGTCACCGTGCACACGCTGCGCCCCACCAGTTGATCCACTAGCCCCAGGCATCCCCACGATTCCCCACGATTTGGAGAGTAATACGCCGATCGAGCCCCTTCGATACGCCCCTTTCTATCCAAATCGTGGGGACGGCGAGGGGCTATGGACCATCATGCGAGATGAGGCGACGCGGGGTAGCGAGCACTAGTCGCGGCGCAGGCGCACCAACGCCGCGAGATCCGCGTCGGACAGCTCGGTGAGGGCCGCCTCGCCCCCGTTGACGACCGCATCGGCGAGCGAGCGCTTCGACGCGATGAGCTCCGCGATGCTTTCCTCGATCGTGCCGGCGCTGATGAGCCGGTGCACCTGCACGGGCTTGGTCTGCCCGATGCGGTGCGCGCGGTCGGTGGCTTGGTCCTCGACGGCGGGGTTCCACCAGCGGTCGAAGTGGATGACGTGGTCGGCCTTGGTCAGGTTGAGACCGACGCCGGCGGCCTTGAGGGACAGGATGAAGACCGGCACCTCGCCGCCCTGGAAGCGGTTGACCATCACCTCGCGGTTGTTGACCGTGGTGCCGCCGTGCAGGAACATGTGACCGATCTTGCGCTCCGCGAGGTGCCGCGCGATGAGCCGGCCCATCTGCGCGTACTGCGTGAAGACCAAGATCGCACCACCCTCGGCGACGATCTCCTCGACCAGCTCGTCGAACACCAAGAACTTGCCCGAGCGCCCCGTCAACCGGCTGGTCGGCTGGCGCAGGAACTGCGCGGGATGGTTGCAGATCTGCTTGAGCTGCGTCAGGAGCTTGACCACGAGACCACGTCGCCGGATGCCCTCGGACGAGCGGATCTGCGTGAGCGTGTCACGCACGACGGCCTCATACAGCCCGACTTGCTCGCGCGTCAGGTGCACCGAGTGGTCGGTCTCGATCTTGGGCGGCAGCTCGGGCGCAATACCGGGGTCGGACTTGCGGCGGCGCAGCACGAACGGCCGGATCAGCTGCGACAACTGAGTCGCGCGCGCGTCGTCGCGATGACCCTCGATCGGCCGCGACCACTGACGGCGGAACTCCTCGTGCGAGCCCAACAGGCCCGGGGTCGTCCAGTCGAGAATTGCCCACAGCTCCGAGAGGTTGTTCTCGACCGGGGTTCCGGTCAGCGCCAGACGCGTCTCGGCGCGGATGCCGCGCAGTGCCTGCGAGGTGCGTGATCGTGGATTCTTGACGTTCTGAGCCTCGTCAGCCACCACCAGGCCCCAACCGGACTCGTGGGCGGCGAGAGCTTCTGAATCGGCGCGCATCGTGGCGTATGTCGTGAGCACGAAGCCATCCTTGACACCATCAAGCGAGCGGCCGGCGCCGTGATAGCGCCGGACGTGGGTGCCGGGCGCAAAACGTATGATTTCGCGCTCCCAGTTGCCGAGCACCGACGCGGGGCAGACCACCAGCGTGGGGCCCGTGGTTTCCGTCGTGCGATGGAGGTGGAGCGCGATCAGCATGACCGTCTTGCCAAGGCCCATGTCATCGGCCAGCACGCCACCGAGACCTAGGTCGACCAGCTGGGTCATCCAGCGCAATCCCTGCAGCTGGTAGTCGCGCAGCTGCCCGGCAAGCTCGGGCGGTTGCACGGCGGGCACGATGTCGCGATCCTGCACGGCCAGACGCAGGCGCAGGTCCTCGAGCCAGCCGACTGTGTCGACCGCGGTGGCAAGACCATCGACCACGAGCGTGCCGGACGCGGCCACGCGAAGCGCCTCAGCCGGAGTGACCATCCGCGAAGCGCGCTCGCGGATGCGCATCAGCTTGGCCGGATCAATGAAGACCCATTGGTCGCGCAGCAGCAGGAGGCCGTGTTGGGATTCGGTCAACTCGTCGAGCTCTTGCTGCGTCAGCGTCGAGTCACCAAGTGCCACACTCCAGTCGAACGTGAAGAGCTGGTCGGACGCGAAGGCCTTGGGGCGATCCGACCCAGGCGCCTCGATGCGACTGACGACGGGCTTGGCGGTGAGCTCCCGGACGAGGTCCTCGGGCCACTGGATCTCGACGCGATTGACGATCAGCGTGGTCATGACGTCGTGATCGCCGAGCAGGGCAAGCTCGTCAGCTGTCACCTGCACCGCGTCGTTGGTGGTGTCGGCAAGCAGACGGCTCGCTGGCGGCCATACGCTCTGGATCTGCGCGAGCATCTTGGTCGTGGATTCCTTGCCGGACTCACCGAAGTAGTGGTTGTCGCGGGTCCACAGCTCGGAGGTCCTGACCGACCCCCACGAGCTGTCCAGCTGGCGAATCGACAGCGCGACGGTGGCGATCAGGTTGCCTGCAGCCTCGTCGTCGAACTCGACCGACAAGGCGAACTTGAAGGTCTTCTTGGTCTCGTGTGGGGCAACTCGTGGCGCGACGTATGAGTTGCGCTGCGGCGTCGTGGCTGCCAGGGGAGCATCCACTGCCAGCGCCTTCAGGAATGCGTTGACCTTGCGCTGCGCTTCGCCGGCGTTGCCAGGGATAGAGGTGGTCGCGCGCTCAAGCTGCATCAGCTCGGAGGTGTCGGGGGAGGCAAGATTTCCCCGCGCCATCATTCTGAGAGCCACCAGCGCGGGTGCGGCCCACGCGCGCACCGATGCGTCCGCGGACAGCGCGCGAATGCCTTGGCTCAGGGCGCCGATCGACTCGCTGGCCGTGGCGCGGTGCTCGCCGTCGGGGGTCTGGAACACGAATCGCGAATCATTCGGGTCGTCAGCCGCCTCGAAATCAACCGGGTAGCGCAAAAGCTGGCGCAAATCCGGTGAAGTGGGCATCCCTCCATGATGACTCATGCCCCCGGGGACCGAGTGCACCGGTCTGCATTTCGTCCGCGATGAGCACTCCGTATGCCGGTGGTACAGCGACTTTCCTGGTTGTCAGAGCCTCCCGCAATGCTGGAAAACATGACAACCAACTTCGCCTATCACCAGATGTTCGACTCTTTTCTCGCCGAGGTCAGCCTCGGCCGCCAGCGTGTCACGCGCCAGCGCTATCAGCGCGTGTTCACCCACCTCGACCTGTTCCTCGATCACGTCGATGTCACCCCCCATCTCGGCACCCATCCAGCCGCCTTGCTCAGCGCCGAACGCGAATTCGATTCGGCGGGGGCGTTCCAACGCGTGTTCGGGCCGTTTGAGCTGATGTGCTGCCTTCCCGGATTCATTGAGCCGCCGTGGCTCCTGCCCGGTGCGCAGGAGGCACGCGTCCAGGTCAGCCTGACCGGTCGACTCTTGGCGTGGTTGCGGACGAACGGCTACGTGGATGTGCACATCGACAGCTGCGCCTACCTCGAGACCAAGTCCATCATCGACCGGGCTCGGCGCGCGTTGCCGTGATGACGTCTCCGGGCCGTGCGCCCGCGTCGCGTATGCCAAAGCTGTCCGTGTGGGTGCGTGTCGATGCGCCTGTGGGTTTGCCCCTAAGAGGGACGATAGAGGCATGGTCGATCGACGGGTTTTGCTCTCCGGCGCCGCTGCGATGGGCGTCGTCGGACTGGTCGGCTGTGGCAAGGATTCCCAAGGCAAGGATTCCAAGGCAACGCCCACGCCGTCGACTTCCGCGTCTTCCGCGAGTCCGTCCGCGACCGCCCCCTCGACAACGCCGTCCACGCAGGCACCGGTGTCTCCTCGCGTTGCCTCGGAGATCGCGACGGGGCTCGACGTGCCGTGGGGGATGCTGTTTCTCGCTTCCGGTGACGCGCTTGTCTCGGAGCGCAATACGGCGCGCGTCCTGCGCATCACGCCCGAGGGCGATGTCACGCGTGTGGGCAAGGTGGCCGGTGTCGTCCCTCCTGGCAGTGGGGGAGAGGGCGGCCTCCTCGGCATCGCCTTCCCGCCGGGGGACGAGACCACCTTGTTCGCCTACATCACGACCGCTCGCGACAACAGGGTCGTGACGATGTCGTTCGATGGCACCTCGCTCGGCCGCTCGCGCGCCGTGGTGACGGGCATACCGACGAGCACCCATCACCACGGCGGGCGTCTCCTGTTTGCCGACGATGGCAACCTCTTCATTTCCACCGGAGACGCCGAGCGGTCGAACCTAGCTCAAGACAAAGATTCGCTGGCGGGCAAGATCCTGCGTGTCGACCAGTTCGGCGACGCAGCCAAGGGCAATCCGTTTGGCAACCGCACGTGGTCGTACGGTCATCGCAACGTCGAAGGCTTTGCATTCGACGCCGAGGGTCGGTTGTGGGCCACCGAGTTCGGCAACAAGGCCGCAGACGAGCTCAACCTCATCCAAGCAGGCAAGAACTACGGGTGGCCGCGCGTCGAGGGCAGGTCTGATTCCTACACCAATCCCAAGGCGACGTGGCTGACGAGTGATTGTTCGCCAGCCGGGTTGGCGATCACCAAGTCCACCGCCTTTCTGGGTGCGCTGCAGGGTCGCTGCCTGTTCGGCGTGCCTCTCGACGGCACCAATGCGGGCACGCCGGAAGCCTATTTTGCCGATGACTACGGTCGAATTCGCAGTGTGACGGTCGCGCCAGACGGTGCCCTGTGGGTCACCACGAGCAACACAGACGGCCGCACATCACCCTCTTCTGGCGATGATCGGATCCTCAGGGTGACCGTATGAGCGAGCGTTTAGCACATTCATCACCCAAAACCGCGTCATTAACGTCGGGTGTCCGACTCTCTCTAGGTGAAGGACCGCTCACGCTGCTGCGGCAGGGGACGCGGCGCGACGCACAGCCAGGGAGTCATGCTCGTGAAATATGAAAAGCCAGTGTGGGAGTTGATGGGCGACTGCGCCCTCGACCTGCCCCGACGTTTCCGGTTCAACCACGTCCGCAATTGGTTTGACAGCCACTACCCCAACATCGACGACGGCACGCTCCGGGTGCACCTGATCGGTCTCACCGAGACGTCCAACAATGCTTCGCCCTTCCTTGCGACCAAGACGCCGCTCTTCCGTCGCGTCGGGCACGGTCAGTACGAAGTGATCGCCAAGGCCGAGGCTGAAGAGCCGGCCGCACGCCCCACGGCCCGCATGGCCAACCCGACCGCTGCGCCGACTCCTGTCACGGGTGCCGCGAGCAAAGCACCTGCCAAGGCTCCTGCCGCCAAAGCACCCGCGTCCAAGGCTCCTGCCAAGCCCGCCCGCATCAGCGTCTCGGCTTCGCCGAGCAACCGCCGACCCGTGATGCCCCCGATCGAAGCTCCTGGCATCGAGACCTCTACGCCCGCTGCAGTCGTTTCTCCCGTCGAACCGCCCAGCGCGGCAGAAGTGGCACCAGAGCCGGTCGAGGTCCTCGCTGAAGAGGCCTACGTCGAGGATTCCGACGCCGAGGAGACGTACGTCGAAGAATTTGGCAACCTAGATGACATCGAGGAACAAGAAGAGCTAGCCGAGGCACCGATGGCGCCGGAGTGGGCCCAGCCCGTACGTCGTCGTCCCGTCGATGCGCTCTTCGAGCCGCGCATGGATGCGACAAGCAAGCGCGCGGCTGTTGCCCTGGGCACAACCGATGTCGTGCTGATCGCCGAGTCCACCGCCCAGCAGACGAACAACGCTGCCGCGCGCACCATGTACGTGTCCGAAGACTTCGAGCGCAGCCGTGCCTACGCCGAGTCCACCGGCAAGCCGTGGTTCGTCATGACGACCGCCCACGGTCTCGTGGCGCCCACCGATTGGCTGTCGCCGAGCAAGGCCGAGCTTCTTCAGACGACCTCGGACTACCGCTCAGCCTGGGGTGTCTGGGTGGTTGCCCAGCTGGCGCAAGCGCTCGACGATGTCGCCGGCAAGTCGATCGAGATCATTGCTCCGAGCGAGTACGTCGACTCGGTCCGTGCGCTGTTCGAGGCACGTGGCGCCCTCGTCACCGAACCACGTTTGAGCGAGGACGACCTCGGTCATGGCAACAACGTCTTCAAGCTGACCAACGCCGAGCCCACCAACGACATCAGCGATGTTATCGCCGACGTGACGTCGCTCCTGGGCAACAAGCTCGCTCCGGTGCCGGTGCGTTCGCTCGGCAAGCTGCCCAAGAAGCCAGGCCTCTACAGCTGGTGGGTTGACGAGGCGGGTGCCCAGGCGTTGAGTGACGGCCTTGGCCACAAGGTTAGTCCTGGTCTCATCTACGCCGGCCAGGCCGGCGGCACTCACTGGCCCTCGGGCACCGCTTCGTCCCAGACGCTGCGGTCGCGGGTTGGGCAGCAGCACCTGGCGGGTTCGGTGCATGACTCGGTCTTCCGGCTGTCGATCGCCAGCATCCTTCGTCGCCCGCTGCGGTTGCGCTCGACCGAGGATCCCCGCATCACTGAGTGGATGCAGGATCACCTCTCGGTGGTGGTGTGCGCAGTCGACGACGTCGACAACCTCAATCGGATCAAGCTCGGCATGCTCGATCAGCTCGATCCGCCGCTCAACCTCGATCAGCGTGAGTCCACCGGCATCCGCATCATGCTGCGCGACATGCGTCGGAGCGCCCAGCCCTAATCTCGCTAGCGCTAGTCCGGAGGAGTGCGACGAAGCCGCACCAGATCGGCAAGGTCGGCGTCGGTGAGCTCGGTCAAGGTGCCGTCACCGCCATTGACCACGGCGTCGGCGAGGTCGCGCTTGGCCGCGATGAGCACGGCGATCGACTCCTCGACGGTGCCCTCGGTGATGAGCCGGTGCACCTGCACCGGCTTGGTCTGCCCGATGCGGTAGGCCCGGTCGGTGGCTTGATCCTCGACCGCGGGGTTCCACCACCGGTCGAAGTGGATCACGTGGTCGGCCCGCGTCAGGTTGAGACCCACACCCGCTGCCTTGAGGGACAGGATGAAGACTGGCACCTCGCCCGCCTGGAAGCGGTCGACCATCTTCTCGCGTTGGAGCACCGTGGTGCCGCCGTGCAGGAACAGATGAGGCACCCCCCGCTCGGTCAGGTGGCGCACCAAGAGCTCGCCCATCTGGACGTACTGGGTGAATACCAGAGCGGCGCCGTCCTCGGAGATGATCGTGTCAAGCAGCCCATCAAGCGCCGGGATCTTGCCCGAGCGCCACGGAATCTGACCGTCGTGCTCGTGGAGGAACTGTGCCGGGTGGTTGCAGATCTGCTTGCACTGAGTCAGGAGCTTGATGATCAAACCCCGCCGCTCGATGCCTTTGGCGCGTGCGATCGTCGCGAGCGCTTCGCGTACGACCGTCTCGTAGAGCCCCACTTGCTCCCGCGTCATCGGCACGCGCAGATCGGTCTCGGTCTTGGCGGGCAGCTCTGGAGCGATGCCTGGGTCGGACTTGCGGCGTCGCAGCACAAAGGGAGCGATGACCGCGGCAAGCTCGCGGGCCCGTTCGGTATCGCCGTACCGCTCGATCTGCCGGGCCCAGCGGTCGCGGAAGTCCTCGAGCGTGCCGAGCAGCCCCGGCGTGGCCCAGGTGAGGATCGACCACAGCTCCGTGAGGTTGTTCTCGACCGGGGTCCCGGTCAGTGCGACGCGGGCTCCGGCGGGAATCGTGCGCAGTGCGCGAGCCGTCGACGCGTGCGGATTCTTGATCTGTTGGGCCTCGTCGGCCGCGACGAGCCCCCAACCGGGCGAGTGGACTGCGAGCGTGGCGGCGTCCGCCCGCATCGTGCCATAGGTCGTGAGGACGAATCCGCTGGTCGCAGCATCGAGTGAGCGCCGGTTTCCGTGAAATCGGTGCACCGGGACGCCCGGGGCGAAGCGGCGGATCTCGCGCTCCCAGTTGCCCAGAACCGAAGTCGGGCACACGACCAGAGTCGGTGCTTGCTGGTCAGCGTCGTTGCGCTGGAGGTGCAGGGCGATGAGCATGATCGTCTTGCCCAGGCCCATGTCGTCGGCGAGGCAGACGCCAAGCCCGAGGTCGGTCATCCGGTGAAGCCAGCGGAACCCCTCGAGCTGGTAGTCGCGCAGCCGCCCGGCCAGCGCAGCCGGTTGCGGGACCGGTGAGGCTTGGTCGCGGCCAGCAAGGCGGACACGGAGGTCGTCGAGCCACCCCTCGGTCTGGAACTCGTACGAGATCTCGTCCACGACGACGGTCCCGCTGACCAGCGCCTCGATGGCTTGCCCCGGTGGCAGGGTGAAGGCGGGTCGCAGCCGAGCGGCAGCGATCGTGGCCGGATCGACCAGCACCCATTCGTCGCGCAGCCGCACCAGCGCGTGGTTGGCGCGAATCAGGTCGTCCAGCTCGTCGTTGCCCAGGGCCACGCCTCCGATGGCCAGGCGCCAGTCGAACTCGAAGATCTGCCCGCCGCCGAAGATCGCCTCGCCTGACGATGTCGTGGCCTTCGCGCGTACGACGGCCTGTGACTCCAGCGTGCGGACCACTTCGCGTGGCCAGTAGGTCGCGATGTTGGTCTCGGCCAGTCCGGTCACGACTGTCGCGGAGCTCAGCTCACTCAGCTCGGTGATGTCGAGACGCGTGGGCCCAAGGGCGAGGTTGTCGACGAGCCGCAGCGCCGTCGGCCACACCAAGCCCAGACGTTCGAGTCGGCCGGTGACCTCGATCCGTCGCCCGATCAGCGCGTGGTCGGGGTCGTTCCACACCTGATGTGCGGTAGCGACGGGTTGCGTCGGGCCTTCGGGGTGGAGCCAGATGGTCGCGTGAGCGACGGTGCCGTCCGAGTTCTCGGCGAACTCGACGTGCAGGCCTATGGGTATCGGCGGCTGGGTGACTTGATGGCGGGCAAGACGATCGTAGAGCTCTTGGCGTGCCTTGGCCTTGGGGTCGCTGCGCGGCCCTGGTGCGAGTGAGCCCAAGGCTCGCAGGAACGTGTCGAGGTACGTGCGCGACGTCTCGGCCGGGTATGGCAACGCATACGCCGCGCTGTGGAGCTGTGCCATGTCGAGGCTCGACGTATGTGCCGTGGTGCCGCGCGCGAGCATCCGTACGGCGACGATCGCGGCACCCGACCACGCGACGACGCTTGCGTGCGAGGCCGGGTCGCGGGCCGCGTACGTGAGGACCGTGAGTGCGTCCACCGGGGTGACTCGCATGTCGTCGTGGCCTGGGGGAGCGCGAAACACGAACCGCGCCTGGCCCTCGGCATCACCTGGTTCGAAGTCCACCGGGTAGCGCGCCAGGAAGCGCAGATCGGCGGGGACAGTCACACGAGAGGGTCGTGGCTGAGCTCGAGAATCTGGGCAGGAGCGGAGCGGTATGCACCGGCGGTTGCGGCGGCAGCCGCCATGTGGGGCGACGAGGCATGCGCAGCGAGGTCTTCGTGTGATTCCCAGAGCTCGAGAACGACAAACTGGTCGGGCTCACCGACCACCTGGTGCAGGTCATATTGAATGCAACCCTGCTCGGCTCGCACGATCGGCACGAGCTCGGCGAATGCTTCTATCTGCTGACTCCCCATGCCGGGGTTTGTCGTGATCAGGACTGCGAGTCGAACGGTCATGGCGTCGACACTATCCGGTGGAACTGACCGGGTCCATCAATGCCGACCGCGTGAAAGCTACCGTCGGGTAGGGATGGCCTGGGCACGAACATGAGGCTAACCTCAGATTATGGACGACACCACATTCGAGATCGACCCCTCGCAGGTCGCCGCAGCGTCCAAGCTCTTCCCGGCATCGCTCAAGACGGTGCCGGTCAAGCCCGGTGATACGGACCTGAAGTTCTTGGCCGAGGGCAAGGGCGACTTCAGCGACCACTGCTGGGACGAGAACGGCCACCTCTAGTACGGGCTTGGCCCTACTTCTGACTTGATTGCAGCACCCGCGCGGCTTCGCGCGTTGCGTCCGTGTTGGCGACGCCAGCCCGTGAGCCGTTGAGCTTGGCGGTGATGTGCTCGGCCACAGTGACCGGCACATACAGATTGGGATGAGTCTCGTCGACGCATGACGGGAGGGTCTCAATGGTCGCGTCCGAGTTTCCGTCGTGGAAGAACGCGGCCGAACGGCGCCGTTGGATCGTGCCGTCGACAAGCGGCGGCTTGACGCGGTGCAGCGTCGACATCCACCTCTCGTTGGTCCAACGCGCGGTGAGGTCTCCGAGGTTGATCAGCAGCGCACCGTCGACGGGAGTGACGTCGTTCCAGGAGCCGTCGCTGGCCAGCACCTGGAGCCCTTTGACCTGGTCGGCCCAGAGCACCGTGACAATCCCGAAGTCGGTGTGCTCGCCCATGCCGGTCAGGTCACCGTCGATCGCGACGTCGGTGCCCTCGGGAAGCGCGTAGTTGTTCATCCGGAGCACGTCGATCGAGTGGCTCGTGAAGGTGTCGAAGTAGCCGACCGGAAGGCCGAGCGCGTCGGTGAAGATCCGCACCATGGTGTGGGCGACGCGTGACGCATCGCGGAAGTAGGCACGTACCTGGGGCTCGAATGAATCGGACTCGAGCGGCCACACGTTTTCGGCGTAGTAGTCCTCGTCGACGTTGAACTGCAGGTAGTCGCGTGCCGTCGCACCGACGTTGAAGGCCTCGAAGAAGTCATTCATGCGCGTCGCGGACTCGACCCCCAGACTCAGGCTCAGCGACTCTGACTTGGGCGGGGTGTAGCCGCGGTTGAGCTCGGGCGGGAGCTTGTAGGCCTTCTTGGCCCGCAAGGGGAGCGAGAAGAACTCGTCCATCGCGGCGCCCAGGCCCTCGGTCACCGACTCGGGAATGCCGTGACCGACGATCTGCATGAAGCCGACCTCGGTGCATGCCTTGTCGATCTGGCGGGCGACTTCGTCGCGGGCTCCGATCGAGCCGCCGAGTGTGTAGGCCGAAATATCGATGATGGGTACGTCTAGTGACATCAGAATCAGATCTCCTTGTTGCTCATCCCTGAATGAGGTTCTGGAGGTGTCCGTTATCGCGGCCTTGGCCGAGTCTCTCGTTGTGCTCCATACAATCTGACGCTAACGAGGCGGGATTTCGGCGGGATTACAACGCTGCAACTCTTCGCATTACTTTGTGACGAGTTTCATGGTTACATTTCGGACTCTTTAATTAGTTCTCGCAAACGCCCAACGTGGGCGCGAAGTGTTCGGGGCATGACTCCCACCCCTCGGGGCATGACAAAGGGCCAGGAGCAATGCTCCTGGCCCTTCGCCTACTCAGATTGAGTAGCTACTCAGATTTAGAGAGGGCGAATGTTCGACGCCTGAAGACCCTTGGGGCCCTGCTCGACATCGTATTCAACCTTCTGGTTGTCTTCGAGGGTACGGAATCCGTTGGACTGGATGGCCGAGTAGTGTGCGAACACGTCAGCGCTTCCGTCTTCGGGGGCGATGAATCCAAAGCCCTTTTCAGCGTTGAACCACTTAACGGTACCTGTTGCCATAATATTTACTCCTTGGAGAGCGATTTCCCATCCGTGACTTTCACGGCGAGCGTCGCGAGGTGAGTCCAACTTCATAAGGGACAAACCACCCGGCTCCGGGCGTTCGAACTCTCAAAAGATTTCCTGCACTTGCAACTTCGTTACCTAGCGTAGTGCATTGGTGGTCATGTGTTAAGTCGAAGCCGCACATTCGTGTCCCGGGCGCGGCGCGGCGAAGCTCAGAGGGCGTAGCGAACCGACAGCGGCGCGTGATCAGACCAGCGCTCTGCCCAGCTCGCCGCGCGGTGCACAACGGCGTCGGATGCCACGGCTGCCATCTCGGGAGTGGCCATCTGGTAGTCGATGCGCCAGCCCGTGTCGGTGTCGAAGGCCTGGCCGCGCATGGACCACCACGTGTAGGGGCCGGGGATCTGGCCGGCGAGCTGGCGATGTACGTCGACCCAGCCCAGCTCGCCGAAGAAGCGGTCGAAGTAGGCGCGCTCCTCGGGCAGGAAGCCGGCCTTCTTGACGTTGCCCTTCCAGTTCTTGATGTCCAGCTCGGTATGACCGACGTTGAGGTCGCCAGTGATGATCGCGTGGTCGGACGACGCGCGAAGCTCCGCCATCCGGACGGCCATCTGGTCGAGGAACCGATATTTGTCTACCTGGCGCGGAGTGCCGAGCTCGCCCGAGTGGACGTAGGCGGAGACCACGGTGAGGGTCCTGTCGCCCTGGACGGTCACATCGGCTTCGATCCAGCGGCCGCTGTCGTCGAAATAGTCGTCGCCGTTGCCGATGCGCACGGCGGTCTGCGGATCCTTGGTCAGGATGGCGACGCCTGCGCGGCCTTTGGCGGCCGCTTCGGTGTGCGCTACGTGGTAGCCGGCGTCAGCCGTGATCTCGACAAGGATGTCGTCGGGTGCTCGTACTTCTTGCAGGGTGATGATGTCGGCGCCCCGTTCGGCGAGCCACTCACCCATACCCTTTTTGTAGGCTGCGCGGATTCCGTTGACATTGACCGTGACGAGTTCAAGCACGCCGACGATCTTTGCATACCGAAAGTGGCAGGATGGACACCATGGCTCTTGACCCCGAACTCCTTGCGATCCTTGTATGCCCTCAGGACCGTGGCGACCTGATCCACGTCGAGGGCGAGTTCTTCTACAACCCGCGACTGCGTCGGGCCTACCCGATCCGCAATGACATCCCCGTCATGCTGATCGACGAGGCGCGTGACGTTGATGAGGCCGAGCACCTCGCGATCGTCGCCGCGCACGCCTGAGCGATCTACATCGCGAGCAGCGCGAAGATCACGGCGAGCAGGGGAGAGAATCCCTGGGTGAAGGCGGCGCGCGTGTACTTCTTGCCTGACGCGAGGAGTACGACGGCAGCCGCCAGCATGCTGCCGCACGCGAAGAGGATCAGAGCCCAGCCCGCGTCATCTTGATCGAACGCGACGAGCACGACACCGAGCACCGCGCCGACCGCCAGGAACAGGTTGTAGAAGCCCTGGTTGAACGCCATCGGCTGGGTGGTGTCCGCATCGGCCTGGCTGGCGACACCGAAGCGCCTCCAGGTCGCGGGCTGGGTCCA
>JAOPXA010000299.1 GCA_025965395.1 Nocardioidaceae bacterium
GCCGGTGAACTGCTTGGCCACGTAAGTGTTCTGGGACAGGAAGCGCTGGATGCGACGAGCACGCGACACGAGCGTCTTGTCCTCTTCACTGAGCTCGTCGACACCGAGGATCGCGATGATGTCCTGGAGTTCCTTGTTGCGCTGAAGAACACCCTTAACGCGGTTGGCCGTGTTGTAGTGATCGGCCGAGATGTAGCGCGGGTCGAGGATGCGTGACGTCGAGGTCAGCGGATCCACGGCCGGGTAGATGCCCATCGAGGCAATCTCGCGGTTGAGCTCGGTCGTCGCGTCAAGGTGCGCGAACGTCGTGGCCGGGGCCGGGTCGGTGTAGTCATCGGCAGGCACGTAGATGGCCTGGAGCGACGTGATCGAGTGGCCACGCGTCGACGTGATGCGCTCCTGGAGCACGCCCATCTCGTCAGCAAGCGTCGGTTGGTAACCCACGGCGGACGGGACGCGACCGAGAAGGGTCGAGACCTCCGAGCCAGCCTGCGTGAAGCGGAAGATGTTGTCGATGAACAACAGCACGTCCTGCTTCTGCACGTCGCGGAAGTACTCAGCCATGGTCAGTGCCGACAGCGCCACACGAAGACGCGCGCCCGGCGGCTCATCCATCTGGCCAAACACAAGGGCGGTCTGTCCGAGGACGCCAGCCTCTTCCATCTCGGCGATGAGGTCGTTGCCCTCACGCGTGCGCTCGCCCACTCCGGCGAACACCGAAACACCACCATGGTCACGCGCCACGCGGGCGATCATTTCCTGGATCAGGACGGTCTTGCCGACTCCGGCACCACCGAACAGGCCAATCTTGCCGCCGAGCACGTAGGGCGTCAGAAGGTCGATGACCTTGATGCCGGTCTGGAACATCTCCGTCTTCGACTCAAGCTGGTCGAATGCAGGCGCCTTGCGGTGGATGCCCCAGCGTTCGTTGACCTCGAAAGTCTCGCCCTCTTTGAGGTTCATGACGTCCCCGGTCGTGTTGAACACCCGGCCAAGCGTTTGGTCGCCGACGGGGACCGTGATGGGTCCGCCCGTGTTGGTCACCTCGGCGCCGCGGACGACACCATCGGTGGGCCGCAGGCTGATCGCACGGACGAGGCCGTTGCCGATGTGCAGGGCGACCTCGAGCGTCAAGGTTTCCTTGATGCCCGCGACCTCGGTGTCGACCTTGAGCGCGTTGTACATCTCAGGGATCGCGTCGGTCGGGAACTCGATGTCGAGCACCGGACCGATGACGCGCGCGACGCGGCCGGTGCTGATCTTGGTCTCATTTACGGTGGCAGTCATATCTCTCACTCACTTCCAGCAGTGGCTTCGGCGAGCGCATTGGCGCCACCGACGATCTCGCTGATTTCCTGGGTAATTCCGGCCTGACGGGCCTGGTTCGCAGTGCGGGTATAGGTGTCGATCAAGTCTTGCGCATTGTCGGTAGCCGACTTCATCGCGCGCTGACGGGCAGCGAGCTCAGAGGCCGCCGCCTGCAACAGAGCGAAGTAGATGCGGCTGTAGACATAGCGCGGGAGCAGCGCGTCGAGCACTTCGTGAGCCGAGGGCTCGAACTCATACAGCGGAAGAACGTCGCCTTCCTCAGGTGCGTCGGTGCCTTCGACAACCTCCAAGGGAAGCAGGCGAATGACCTCGGGCTCCTGAATCAACATCGACTTGAAACGCGTGAAGACCAGGTGAAGCTCATCGACACCCCGCTCATCGACATCGGTCTCGGCGTTGAATGCCTCGACCAGAACGTTGCCCATCTCGCGAGCGTTGTCGTAGTGCGGCTTGTCCGAGTAGCCCGACCATGACTCGACGACGGCGCGGCGGCGGAAGTTGAAGTACTGGAGCGCCTTGCGGCCCGACGTGTAAAGATCGACTTCCTTGCCTTCGCCCTGCAGCTTCTCGACGAGTCGCTCAGCCTCTTTAAGCACCGAGGACGAGTATGCGCCCGCGAGCCCGCGGTCACTCGTGATGATCAAGATCGCGGCACGCTTCGGCGCCTCGGCCTCGGTCGTCAGCGGGTGATCGACGTTGGAGAAGGTCGCCACAGCAGATACGGCGCGCGTCAGCTCGCGGGCGTACGGCGCTGCCGCCGCTGCCGCCTGCTGCGCCTTGATAATGCGAGACGCGGCAATGAGCTCCATGGCGCGCGTGATCTTCTTGGTCGCTTGAGTCGACCTGATCTTTGCGCGTAGTTCGCGAACCGTTGCGGCCATTAAGTCAGCTCCGCTTCTGCTTCACGATTTGCTCCTGGTCGACATCTTCGTCGGCCAGTGCTTCAACTTCTTCGTGACCGACCTTGATCGACTGGCCATCGCCATCCTCGAACTGGTCGAGGAAGGAGTTGTAGGCCTCGACGAGAGCGTGCTCGTTGTCGTCGTCGAACTTGCCCGACTCGCGGATCGCGGCGAGGATGCCCGCGTGTGCCCGCTTGAGGTAGTCAAGGAACTCGGTCTCGAAGCGCGTGATGTCGCTCACGGCTACGGCGTCGAGCTTGCCCGTCGTGGCGGCCCAAATCGAGACGACCTGGTCTTCGACGGGGAACGGCGCGTACTGGCCCTGCTTGAAGAGTTCCATGATGCGCTGACCGCGAGCGAGCTGTTGCTTGGACGCGGCGTCGAGGTCGGAAGCGAACATCGCGAACGCCTCCATGGCGCGGTACTGAGCGA
>JAOPXA010000022.1 GCA_025965395.1 Nocardioidaceae bacterium
GCGCGTTGATCGAGCGCCTCGGACTGCGTCGCTAAGACCACCGGACAAGCGGCCCCCCGCATGGGAAGGCCGCTTGTTTCGTACCTAGGACAGACCTAGACCGCACCACCACAACTCCATACCGCACCACCGTATAAACGACGGAGCAGCAGCAGGCGCGACGATGCTCGGTCCTCGGTAGTGGCTTTCGGGTCGTGCTTTCACCTTGACCCGCAGGCCTCGATCGAAGACCGGCCCAAGCTCGCTGGATATGGCCAACGAGCCGCCTACCTGCACACATGCTCTGTCTCCTCAAAGACAGCAGACCCATGTCTGCGGAAGGGACACCCATGACGGGACCCACAACTCATACCGCCACCACCGTTATTGACAACGGATCGTTCGGCAAGCGCACCATTCGTTTCGAAACCGGCCACCTCGCTCAGCAAGCCGCTGGCTCGGTCTCCGCGTTCCTCGATGACGACACCATGCTTCTCTCGGCCACGACGGCTGGCAAGCACCCCAAAGAGCAGTTCGACTTCTTCCCCCTGACGATCGACGTCGAAGAGCGTATGTACGCCGCCGGCCGGATCCCGGGATCGTTCTTCCGTCGCGAAGGACGCCCCAGCGAAGATGCGATCCTCATCTGCCGCCTGATCGACCGGCCGCTGCGCCCGACCTTCAAGAAGGGTCTGCGCAACGAGGTCCAGGTCGTCATCACGGTCCTCGCTCTCAACCCGGACACTCCCTACGACGTTCTCGCGATCAACGCGGCTTCGGCTTCGACGCAGATCTCGGGCCTGCCGTTCACCGGTCCGGTCGGCGCTACGCGCGTTGCCCTCATCGATGGCCAGTGGGTCGGCTTCCCGACGCACAGCCAGCTTGAGAACGCTGTCTTCGACATGGTTGTTGCCGGCCGCATCGCTGGCGACGACGTCGCGATCATGATGGTCGAGGCCGAGTCCACCGAAGCCACCTGGGACCTCGTTCAGTCGGGCGTCCAGGCGCCCACTGAGGCGATTGTCGCCGAGGGCCTCGAGGCGTCCAAGGTCTTCATCAAGCAGCTGTGTGAGGCTCAGTCCGAGCTGGCCGCCGCCGCTGCCAAGCCGGTCCGCGAATTCCCGATCTTCCTCGACTACGAAGACGATGCTTACGAGGCCGTCGCCGCCATCGCGACTGACTCGCTCGCCGAAGCGCTGACCATCCTGCACAAGGCTGATCGCGAAGAGCGTGAGTCGGAGATCAAGGCCGACGTCATCGCGCAGCTTGGCGAGAAGTTCGCTGGTCGCGAGAAGGAGCTTGGCGCTGCCGTTCGCTCCGTGACCAAGAGCGTCGTCCGCCAGCGTGTGTTGCGCGACAAGGTGCGCATTGACGGACGGGGCCTGGCCGACATCCGCTCGCTGTCCGCTGAGGTCGGCGTCGTCCCGCGCGTCCACGGCTCGGCACTGTTCGAGCGTGGCGAGACCCAGATCCTGGGCATCACGACGCTCAACATGCTCGGCCTTGAGCAGAAGCTCGACACGCTCTCGCCTGAGAAGACGCGTCGCTACATGCACAACTACAACTTCCCGCCGTTCTCGACCGGTGAGACCGGCCGTGTGGGTTCGCCCAAGCGTCGCGAGATCGGCCACGGCGCACTTGCCGGCCGTGCGTTGCTGCCGGTGCTCCCGACTCGTGAAGAGTTCCCCTACGCGATCCGCCAGGTGTCTGAGGCTCTCAGCTCCAACGGTTCGACGTCGATGGGCTCGGTCTGCGCCTCGACGCTCGGTCTGCTCAACGCAGGCGTGCCGTTGCGCGCTCCTGTCGCAGGCATCGCGATGGGCCTCATCTCCGGAGAGGTCGATGGCGAGACGCAGTATGTCGCGCTGACCGACATCCTCGGCGCTGAAGACGCATTCGGCGACATGGACTTCAAGGTCGCCGGCACGTCGGAGTTCGTCACCGCTCTCCAGCTCGACACCAAGCTCGACGGCATCCCGGCACACGTGCTGGCCAGCGCCCTCGGTCAGGCATACGAGGCGCGTCTCACCATCCTCGACGTGATGGCCGAAGCGATCTCGGTCCCCGATGAGATGAGCCTTTACGCTCCTCGCATCATCACGATCAAGATCCCGGTCGACAAGATCGGCGAGGTCATCGGCCCGAAGGGCAAGATGATCAACCAGATCCAAGACGAGACTGGCGCTCAGATCTCGCTCGAGGACGATGGCACCGTCTACGTCGGTGCCGACAACGGCGAAGCTGCTGAAGCGGCTCGCTCGATGATCAACTCGATCGCCAACCCGACGATGCCCGAGGTCGGCGAACGCTACCTCGGCACTGTCGTCAAGACGGTCGACTTCGGCGCCTTCGTGTCGCTGTCCCCGGGCAAGGACGGGCTGCTGCACATCAGCAAGCTGCGCGACCTCAATGGCGGCAAGCGCGTCGAGAACGTCGACGACGTGGTCAAGGTCGGCGACAAGATCCAGGTCGAGATCGCCGAGCTTGGCGATCGCGGCAAGATCTCGCTGATCCCCGTACCCGTGGATGCGCCCGAAACGGCCGAGGCTGAAGAAGAAGTCAGCGTCTAAGTTTCCACCCGTACCAAGCCCGAAGGCCTCGCCAGTTTTGGCGAGGCCTTCGTGCGTACGGCCGTGCGCCCTCACCATCTCGAAATCCGTGCGTTTCGCACCGTCTGGCAGCCCCAGACTGTGCGACACGCACGGATTTCCGCTTTTGGGGTCAGCGATCTTTTGCTCGTGTCAGGCTGGCCAGCGCGGGTCGCGACCGCTAAGTCCGGTCACGCGGTCGACGAACGGACCGCCAGCGGCCACGGGCACGTTCGGGCCGAACGGACCGCCCTCGCGCATGTCGAACGACGACAAGAAACCCTGCTACGTGAGAAGAGCCGACTCCGGTGCTTCGTACGATTGGCCAGTGGAGCGCGCGAGGTCAGCTCGCCCAGGTCCTTCCTCGCTGCGGCGCCGAAGGCGAGGGAAGGCCCCACACGTGGGCGAGGATTTCACGAGGCGGTGGTCCGTGAAAGGATCGCTGCGCCATGACTACATACGACGACGCGCTGGCGCTGGACGCAGCCGACCCACTTGCCGCGTTCCGCGACCGCTTTTTGATGTATGACGACCCGGTCGCCTACCTCGACGGCAACTCGCTCGGGCGGCCTCCGAAAGCGACCCTCGCGCGCATCAACGAGGTGTTGACGCAGGAGTGGGCGGGCAGTCTCATCCGCAGCTGGAGTGACGGGTGGACGGAGCTGCCCACCGAGGTGGGCGATCGCCTCGGTGAGGTCCTCTTGGGCGCAACTGCTGGTCAAACAGTCATTGCCGACTCGACCACGGTCAACTTGTTCAAGCTGCTGCACGCGGCCTGCGGGTTGCGCCCCGACCGCACCGAGATCGTCATCGACGACACCAACTTTCCGACCGATCGGTATCTGGCCGAGAGTATCGCTGCGCAGCGAGGTATGAGCGTCCGCTGGATCTCGCCGGAGCTGACGACGAGCGTCACGCCTGACCTGCTTGCCTCGGTGCTCAGCGAGCAGACCGCGGTAGTCCTGATCAATCAGGTCGACTACCGGTCGGGCGCGATGATTGACGTGAACGCACTGACCGCCCAGATCCACGAGGTCGGCGCTTTGGTCATCTGGGATCTTTGCCACTCGGTCGGTGTGGTGTCGCTCAACCTGGACCGCGACGAGGTCGACTTTGCAGTCGGCTGCACGTACAAGTACGTCAATGGCGGGCCCGGCGCCCCTGCCTTCATGTATGTCGCAAAGCGCCACCTCGCAGCAGCCGAACAACCGATCACGGGCTGGTGGAGCGCTCAAGACATGTTCGCCATGGCGAGCACCTACCTTCCGGCGACGTCGATCCGGAGAATGCTGAGCGGCACCGCCAACGTGCTGGGTATCGTGGCAGTCGACGAAGGGGTCAAGCTCATCGCCGAGGCAGGGCTGGATGCCATCCGGGTCAAGTCGATCGCCTTGACGGAGTTCACGATCAAGTTGGTCGATGAGTGGCACGTCCCGATCGAGGTAGTCACTCCGCGGGATGCAGCAAAGCGGGGGAGCCACGTCACGATCCGCCTACCTCACGCCCGGCGCATCACTGACGACCTGATCGCCCGTGGACTCGTACCGGACTTCCGCAATCCCGACATGATTCGCTTCGGCCTTTCGCCTCTGACGACGTCGTTCGCCGAGGTCTGGAACACATACGACCTTGCACGGGCCATGACCTTCGAACAGTAGGGTGGTGTCCATGACGCGAGTGGCAGTTCTGGGTGCACAAGGACGTATGGGTTCTGAGTCGGTCAAGGCCATCAGGTCAGCAGACGGGCTTGTTCTTGTCGCGGAGATCGACATCCACGATGACCTCGACTCGCTCGAAGAAGCAGAAGTCGAGGCGATCTTGGACTTCACCCACCCCAACGCAGCCATGGACAACATCCGGTGGTGCATCGACAACGGCGTCAACGCGGTGATCGGCACCTCGGGTTTCAGTGACCAGAAGGTCGCCGACGTGCGTGCCTACCTCGGCGAAGACCCCAAGGTCGGTGTCCTCGTCGTGCCCAACTTCTCGATCGGTGCCGTGCTCATGATGAAGTTCGCTGGCATTGCCGCACCGTTCTTCGAGTCCGTCGAGATCATCGAGATGCACCATCCTGACAAGATCGATGCTCCGTCAGGCACGGCGACACGTACAGCCGAGATCATCTCCGCGGCACGCGACGAGGCGCACGCAGGTGCAATTCCCGATGCCACGACGTCCGATCCCGACGGTGCCCGCGGTGCAACTGTGGAGGGGGTCCATGTGCATTCCGTACGGGCTCGCGGCTTCGTCGCATCCCAAGAAGTGTTGTTCGGGGGGACGAGCGAGACCTTGAGCATCCGCCACGACTCGACTCATCGCGAGTCGTTCATGCCCGGGGTGATCGCTGCCATGCAGGGAGTCTCGAAGTTGAAGGGCGTCCACGTCGGTCTCGACGCGGTGCTCGATCTCTAGCTTGGTCCCCTTCTCCGGCTCAGTCGCAGCGCGAGTGCGCCGACGGACATGAGCCCGATTCCAGCGAATAGCCAAACCGGCGAGCTGCCTCCCGTGTCGGGCAAGGCGCTGGCAGCGCCGTCAGCCACGTCAGAATCGTCGCCCGGTGAGGGAGCCTCAGTGGTCTCGTCGTCGGTGGGT
>JAOPXA010000044.1 GCA_025965395.1 Nocardioidaceae bacterium
CACAGTGCGGGTCGGAACTATCTCAGAAGTGGTCCTGGCGGCAAACAGTTCCGAAATCCGCGGCTACCTCCGCTGAGGGAACCAATTTGGTCGTGATTTCACCGCAAAAGCCACCATATTGGTTCCCTCAGCGGAGGCCAGCGGCTGCGGTGAGGTTAAACGGTGAAGTCGGGGATCAACGGGGTTCTCCCGCGTATGACTGTCGCGACGTCGAGGCGATACAGGTCGATCGAGGCGAACTTCCAGACGCCATCGACGCGCACGTATGAGTCGACGTAGTGCCCGTAGCCATGCATCTCGGCCACCGGTCCGGCCATTGTGGGGTGCGTCGAGACGGGAGGGAAGCGAACGTGGTCCTGCATCGCCCAGATCCCGCGTGCGTGTGTGTCGTCGAGCAGTTCAAGCTCGGACTGCTGCCCAATGTGGACGGACACGGTTGTCCCGAGTGCCGCGCTGAAGCGCTCGACAATCTCTGCGCGGCTGTTGCACTCGAACTCGGCAATATGGTCCAGGAAGTGCGCCTCGGGGATGAAAAGCTCGCCGAGATCGCTCCACCGCTTCGTGTCGACGTAGCGCCAATAGCGACCTCGTAGCTGACGGAGGTCCTCGAAGGCCGACAGCCTTCGTACGATCGCTTCGATCGTTTCGGGTGTGGCTTCGCTCATGAGGGCGGCTTTCAGTCAGGAATAGTTGCAGGAAACACCTTGAGGTTAAAGGCCGAGGGGTCATAGCCGCCTCGCACGCCGGTGTCCAGAGCGTCGATGGAGGCCAATTCTTCGGGCGTGAGGGCAAAGTCGAAGATGTCAATGTTCTCCGCAATCCGCTCGGGCCGAACCGATTTGGGTATGGCCGAGCGCCCGCACTGAACCTGCCAGCGCAGGACTACTTGGGCGGGTGTCTTGGCGTGCTTATGAGCAATGGCGACGACCGCGGGATCCTCGAGCACGTTCTTCACGTTGTCCGGGTCTTTTGGCCCGTAGACATAGCGTCCGCCGATGGGTGACCACGCCTGCGTGATCACTCCGTGGGCGCTGTCTGCAGAAACCACCTCCGGTTGAGCGAAGTACGGATGCAGCTCGACCTGGTTGACCGCTGGCACGACGTCGACTCGGCCGACGAGCGCGTCCAAGTGTTCCGGCTTGTGGTTGCAGACACCGATCGCACGTACGCGGCCATCGGACAAGAGTTGCTCGGCCGCCGTGTACGACGCGATGGTCGCTTCAAAGTCGTCAGGCATCGGCCAGTGCAGGAGGTAGAGATCGAGGTAGTCGAGTCCGAGCTTGCGCATGCTCACGTCAAAAGCGCGCAGAGCGGACTCGTACCCGTAGTCGCTAATCCACAGCTTCGTGGTCACGAACAGCTCACCGCGATCGACGGTGGCGCGGGCGATCGCTGCGCCGACCTCCCGCTCGTTGGCGTATGCGGAGGCGGTATCGATGAGCCGGTAGCCCGCCTCGATCGCGGTCTGTACGACATGCGTCGTCACCTCGGGTGGGCTCTGGTAGACCCCCAGCCCGAGGGCTGGCATCGAGACGCCGTTGTTCAGCGTGAGATTCGGCTCCAGAGTTGGCATGGCGAGCTCCGTTCAGTCGGCGCGTGTTCTTGGGTGGCGAGCCCAACCTACTGGGACACGTAGAGTCGGGGTCGCTCTTGTTGATCAGGGACCTTGGCCCTGGCCTCTGACTAGCGCACACATATGAGCAAGCACGCCCTTGTGTAGTGGAGGAACCCATGACATCTGGACCCGTAGAAATACTCACCCTTGTCTTTCCCGAGAACAACTTCGTCGGCGCGATCCTGCCTGAGCTCGCCAAGCTCGTGGAGAGCGGCACCATCACGGTCATCGACGGCCTCGCTGTCAAGGTCGACGAGGCTGGCGAGGAGACGTATTTCGAGTTTGACGAAGTGGGCGAGAGCCCAGAGCTGGCTTCGCTCTCAAGTCTCGTCGCCCGCGTTGACGGGCTGATATCGGATGAGGATGTCCACGAACTCACGTCAGCAATGGGCCCCAACAGCACGGCGGCCATCCTGGTGTTCGAGCACACCTGGGCCAACCCGTTAGCAAGCGCCGTGCGTGAGGCCGGGGGAGTCCTGCTCGACAGCACACGCGTACCCGGTGCAGTCGTGGATGAAGTCCTGGCAGCGCTGAGCGAACTCGACGAGAAGGAGTAGACATGCGACGCAGAGGTAGACCAGGTCTGATCGGCACGATGGCGCGCACCGCCGTCATCGCCGGCACCGCGCAGGCAGTTACGGGCAACGTGGCACAAAAGCAACAGGCCAAAGCCCAGGCGGCCGCACAGCAGCAGGCTCCCGCGCCCCAGTATGAAGCGCCCCCCGTTGCGCCGCCGGCCGCACCGGCTGACGACATGCTCAGGCAGCTCGCCAGGCTCGGCCAGATGAATCAGGCTGGCCTGATCACCGACGACGAGTTCTCGGCGGCAAAGGCGAAGCTTCTCGGCATCTGACCACTTAGCTGGTCAGCAGTGCGTCCATCTGGCCGACAGCCGACGACAGGCCTTCGACCACGCCCATCTCGACCAATTGATCCATCTGCTCGCGCGACACGAACGCAGAGTGAAGGGTCATGCGTGTTCCACCTTCGTGCTCCGCGAGCTGCACACGGGACGTTGTGGTCGGCATCTCTGTAGAAGGGTTGCCGTCCTGATCGGCGAAACCATCGACGAACTCCAGTGACGTGGGCGGCTCCACGTTCGAGATGCGCCACCACCCGTGGTATCTCTCGCCCTCGGGACTCGTCATGAAGTACGTGACGCTTCCGCCTGGTGACAAGTCATGGTCCTTGAACGTTGCCGGGTAGGTGGGCGGCCCCCACCAACGCTCCAGCTTGCGCGGATCGGCCCAGAGCTGC
>JAOPXA010000050.1 GCA_025965395.1 Nocardioidaceae bacterium
AGCCCGGGGAGACCTCCGGAGATCGACCCTTCGTCACTGACGTTCGGTACGTGCTGATCGATCAACACTGCAATCACGGTCACCGCCGCAATCGCGATCAACGGAGCAGGGATGGCCGTGGTCAACCGAGGGAGCGCCACGATGATGAGCACCGTGAGAGCAAACAGGACGTACGCGATCCACGGCACGTCGATGAGGTGTTGCACCTGAGCACTGAAGATCAAGATGCCGAGCGCGTTGACGAAGCCAATCATCACCGACCGAGGCACGAAACGCATCATGCGCGCGAGCCCACCGAGGCCGAACGCGATCTGCACGAGTCCGGCGAGCACGACGGCCGGCAGCAAGTATGCGGTGCCGTGAGCCTTGACGAGCGGTGCGACCACCAAAGCCACCGATCCCGCTGCGGCGGTGACCATCGCCGAGCGACCGCCGAGAAACGTCATGGAGATTGCCAGGACCACGGAGGCCAGAAGGCTCACCTTGGGGTCCACGCCCGCTATGACCGAGAACGAGATCACCTCGGGGATCAGGGCGAGGGTGGTGAGGACACCAGCAAGTACCTCGGTGCTGAGAATCTTGGGATGGCGAAGCGCATACGCGACCGTCGCATCGCTCGCAGGCGTCACCACAGAGTGTCGGGCGCAAGCACTGCGGCTGGGGGATTGGTAGGCGCGACGGCTTCGCCCGGCGAAGTGGTGGACACCCCGTGCTCGTCGGTACGCACGACAGTGATCTCCCCGCGTGCCGCATCGCTTGAGGCCTGGCCGGCGAGGACGTCCGCCGCGTCATTGAGCGGGAAGGCGCCGCCGATGTGATGGCCTTTGACCCACTGGAAGCGGATCGGAATGCCTCGGGTGGCGCGAGAGGTCATCAGCCGGTCGATGTCCTGGATGATCTCGAGATTGAGGACCGGCTTGTTGGCCGATGTGCGCCAGCCCTTGCGCTTCCAGCCGGGGAGCCACTCGGTGGATGCCTTCATCGCATACTGCGAGTCGATGAGGACCAACAGGGGGGTGTCGGGCAGATCGGCCAAGAGATTGCGCACAGCCAGGAGCTCACCGATGTTGTTGGTGCCAGTCGCGAGTCCCCCTCGTGCAGAGCGACCGTCCTCTGCCACCCACGCCCAGCCGGTTGGGCCGTCAGGGTTCTTGAGGCACGACCCGTCGCACGCAACGGTCAGTTCTAGGGCAGGATTCACCGCGCGAGCATACGTCACGGAGTGGCGCGCTCCCACCAGGAGGCCGTGGGCGGTATCGTTGGCGGTGTAGCACCCCGTAATACCTGTGGCATCTGACTGGCGGTCGGAGCGGACCACCCTGCGGGCGTCGCTTTGTTGTTCACTGCGCCGATGATCCTGCCTTCGGCTCGACCGAGTCACGTCGTGCAGTGGACAGCTTCCGGGTTAACTGATGGAGGAGCTTGTGGCCAGACGAGGCCAACGCCAACCGAGCGCTCCCCGTGGCGCGCCCCAACGGCAACGTCGCGCCCGCGACACAGACAAAGACGGCGGCATCATGTCGGTCCTGGCCCGCGCTGTGCGCGAGGTCGAGACAGCTGCTCAGCGTGGTGCCCTCCAGCCTTCGACGCGCACCAAGTTCCAAGTTGTCGCCCTGCTGGTGCGTGAAGAGCGCGCCCGCGTCAAGGCTGACCAGACGGTGACCGAGACCCAACGCGCTGAGCTCCTCAAACGGCTCGACGGCGTCGCGACGATCCTGGCGAAGACGGCTGTACGCGATACTTCCTTGCTTGCTTTGCTGGCCGATGATGCGGTCGCCTCTGATGCCGCCAAGGCGCTCAAGCGCGACATGACGATCGCCGCCGGCGTCGAGCCCGCGCCAGAGCCTGTCGCTCCCGCAGAGTCAACTGCGCCACCCAGCGCAACGGAACGTCAGGTAGTGCCGCAATCGGTCATCTCCCGTCGTCTTGCCAATCCCTTCCTGACGCCGGACTTCAGTGCAGCGCAACAGAGCGTCACTCAGCCGCGTCGTCTCGCCAGCTGGGAGCTTCTCGGCCCCCTCCTGTCGTCCTTCGAGCGTGCGGCTGGTGGATCGTCGGCGTGTATGGCTCTTCCAGAGCCCTCGGTATCTCGGTCGTACAGCGGCCCCGAGCTGATGCGGCACCAGGCGCAGCTCATCGCCTCTGCCGCGTCTGGTCACCGCACGTTCCTGCTCGCTGACGAACCGGGTCTGGGCAAGACCGCGCAGGCACTTCTCGCCGCGCAAGCCGCCAACGCATACCCCCTGCTCGTCGTCGTGCCCAACGTCGTCAAGACCAACTGGGCGCGTGAGGCGAAACTGTGGACCCCCGGCCATGCGTCGACCGTGATCCACGGCAACGGCGACACGATGGACGGATTCGCCGACATCGTCATCGTCAACTACGAAGTGCTCGATCGTCACGTCGGTTGGCTGGGCGACCTCGGTTTCCGCGGCATGGTCCTCGACGAGGCGCACTTCATCAAGAACAAGACGTCGCAGCGGTCGCAACACGTCCTCCAGCTGTCCGAACGCATCCGCGCACGCACCACACGGCCGCTGCTCATGGCGCTCACTGGCACCCCGCTGATCAATGACATCGACGACTTCAGAGCCATCTGGCAGTTCCTGGGCTGGATCGACGAGCGCAAGCCACTCGCCACGCTCATGCAGTCGCTCGAAGAGACCGGACTGACCCCGGTCGATCCCGGGTTCTATGCCGCCGCTCGTGCTCGCGTGATCGACATGGGCATCGTGCGCCGCCGCAAGATCGATGTGGCCGCAGACATCCCCGCCCGCCGCATCGCTGACATCCCCGTCGAGCTCGACGACGAGGCGGGCCGGTCCATCCGCGAGGCCGAGCGTCAGCTCGCTCGTCGCCTGGTGTCGCGTTATGAGACTGCGCTCGCGACTCGCACGTCGGGCATCGTCGTCGAGGGCATCGATCACGAGCTCGTACGCCGGGTTGCCTCGTGGGAGCGGGATGACTCCACCAAGACGGACGAGAACGTGTTCAGCATGATGCGCCGCATCGGGCAGGCCAAGGCCGGTCTCGCCGCCGACTACACCGCTCAGCTCGCCCACAGCGTCGGCAAGGTGGTTTTCTTCGCCAAGCACGTCGACGTGATGGACGTCGCTGAGAAGACCTTCGACAAGCGCGGCATCGGCTACTCATCGATCCGCGGCAACCAGACCCCTGCCGCTCGTCAAAAGAACATCGACGCCTTCATCAACGATCCCGAGGTGTCGATCGTGGTCTGCTCGTTGTCCGCCGCAGGCGTCGGCCTCAACCTTCAGGTTGCTTCCAACGTGGTGCTCGCTGAGCTCTCCTGGACCGATGCTGAGCAGACGCAGGCCATTGATCGCGTCCACCGCATCGGTCAGGACGAACCCGTCACGGCGTGGCGGATCATCGCCTCACAGACGATCGATACCAAGATCGTCGAGCTGATCGACAGCAAGGCGGGGCTCGCTGCGCGCGCACTCGACGGCTCGGACGAAGAGGTGTCCATGTCGTCGGACATGCAGCTGGAAGCGCTCGTCGCGCTTCTCACCGATGCGCTCGCGGAGGCATCGTGACCGACGAGGTCGTTGAACAAGCACAGCGTCGCCGCACCGTTGCGATCATCTCGCACCCCGATGCGGGCAAGTCCACGATGACCGAGGCGCTCGCCCTGCACGCCCGGCTCATCGACACCGCTGGCGCGACGCACGGCAAGGACAACCGCCGCGCAACCATCTCCGACTGGATGGCGATGGAGCAGGAGCGCGGGATCTCGATCTCGTCCACGGTGCTCCAGTTCGTCTACGCTGACCACGTCATCAACCTGGTCGACACTCCCGGCCACGCCGACTTCTCCGAAGACACCTATCGCGTGCTGTGCGCCGTCGACTGCGCGATCATGCTGCTCGACGCTGCCAAGGGACTAGAGGCCCAGACCCGCAAGCTGCTCGACGTGTGCCGGCGACGTGGCATCCCCGTCATCACGGTGGTCAATAAGTGGGACCGCCCCGGCCTCGATGCCTTGCAACTGCTCGACGACATCAGCCAGGAAACCGGCATGTTGCCCACTCCGATCACCTGGCCCGTCGGCATCGCAGGCGAATTCGTCGGCGTGCTGGATCGCGCGAAGGGCTCCATGGTCGAGTTCAGCCGTACGGCAGGCGGAGCGACCCGCGCACCCGAACGGCACCTCAGCGCCGCCGAGGCCGCGGAGTCGCACCTGCTGAGCTGGGCGACCGCCGTCGACGAAATCGCCCTACTCGACTCCGAGGGGCAGACCCACGACGACGACCTCTTTCGCGAACGCTTCACCACGCCCGTGCTGTTCACCGCAGCTGCCTCCAACTTCGGCGTCAAGTTCGTCCTCGACGCCATCATCGATATCGCGCCAGCCCCCACCACACAGGTGGATGTGCACAGCGTCGGCCGGGACATCGACGCCCCCTTTAGCGCGCAAGTCTTCAAGGTGCAGGCCGGTATGGACTCGGCCCACCGTGACCGCACCGCGTTCGCGCGGCTTCACTCGGGCCGGTTCGAGCGCGGCATGATGGTCACTCACGCTCAGACGGACCGCAACATCTCCACCAAGTACGCGCGTTCCCTGGTTGGTCGCGAGCGGGCGACGTCCGATGAGGCGTTCCCTGGCGATGTCATTGGCATCGTCAATGCCAACGACGTACGCATCGGCGACACCCTCTATGCCGGCGCTGCGGTCACGTACCCACCGATGCCGTCGTTCCTGCCCGAGGCTTTCGTGACGATGCGTTCGCGTGACTCCAGCCGGTCGAAGCAGTTCCATCGCGGCCTGGCCCAGCTTGACTCCGAGGGCGTCATTCAGCTCCTTAGCTCAGAAGCGCGTGGCCCCCAGCGGCCTGTGCTCGGAGCAGTCGGACTCATGCAGTTCGAGGTCGCCGCGAGGCGCTTGCGTGATGAGTTCCGCGTCGAGGTCGAGACCGAACCGCTGCCGTTCTCGGTCTCGCGAATAGTTCGTCCCGAGGATGCCGCTGGCATCAAGGACGCGGGCATCGAGATGCTCGAACGCAGCGACTCCCAGGTGTTGGCGGTCTTCGCCGACTCATGGCAGCTCAAGCGCGTCCAACGCACCCATCCCGATCTGGCGTTGGACGAGTCCGAAGAAGACATGGCCTTCCGCCAGTCGGTTGCGCTCGATTAACAGGCCTACTCGCTCAGCACCTCGACGCGGTGCGGCGCACAGAGGTCGATGAGCCAATCGAGGTCTGGTCCTGCCGCGAAGACCCGGCCAACGTCGTTGTCGACGAGCAGATCACCCTCGACCAGGCGATCACCGAAGAGCACATAGGCGCGGTCCGTGTTGCATCGACGCGACATCCAGGCGATGCCATCGAGTCCCGCCGCATGAGCAGCCTCCGCCCAGGCAACGGTGCGTCGATAATGCACGGCCTCGGTGTCCGTCAGATCGCGATCCTCGACCCCGAGTCGGCGCAGGCCGGTGCCCATGAAGGAAGCGAGGCGCAGCGGTCGTGTGGTGGTAATGGCGCCCAGCACCTTCGACTCATACTGACCCCGCTGGAGCGTGCCGCCACTAGCGGGAATCTCGTGCAGGAGTGTCTCGCAGATGGCGGCGATGTCACTCTGCGCGCCATACAGCACCGGAACCGGCGGCTCGCCAAAAAATGAGAACCGCGCAGCACCGCGAGGCCCCGTCGGATTGAATTCGTTGGCGGTGCGCACATGCGAAAATACGCGGAAGATCGCCTCGCCCACAGGATGTAGGTAGACCTCGGGGGAGAACGGCTGGGGTGGATCGGGCACCACCAGGGGGGCACTCACCACTCAGCGGCCATCGCGAACGCGGCGACCTCGAGCACCTGCTCAGGGTCATCGATGATGTCGACTGGTCGACGGCCCGATAGTCGACCATGGGGGGCCACCATCCACAGGATCGTCGACGCTTCGGTCCAATCGTGCTGGTTCGCTAGCTTGCGAAGGTCGCCGATCACCGAAAGGACGTCGCCCTGTCGAAACTGGAATCCAGGGTAGCGAAGAGCTTTGCCCCGCTGGACGGCTAGGAGAACGCCGAACTTGTGCTTGCTCGCAGCCAGGTTTCGGGAGGAGGCTGACGTCGATCCCAGAAGCCTGCCCACTTCGGTGCCGGTCAGCAGGCCGAATTCTGCCTCAATCGCCCGCCACACGTTCTCCGTTGCCTGCGCGGATCGCGCCGCTTGCGGTGAAGTGGTCGGGAGGTCGCGCATGGCCGCTCCGAGCGCAGTTTGGCTCTGCACCCAGCTTGCAACGACGCGGTCGACGTCGCTCTCCACGACTGGAATGGACCTGCGGGCCACAATGTCTGACATGACGCCTCCTGGATGCGATACATGCAGTTTATCAGAACGCACGATTTGCATGACATGACTTCCGTTCACCTTCTCGTCCCGCTCCGGACACGATCTCGCCACCCTCAACCCCTAGGTTCGACAGGTGGACACCGAATTCATTGCCCCCACGTTTGTCGACTTCGACAGCCTGGCTGGCTACTCCGTGATTGATGATGACGACGACGATCCGATACTGCTCGATCTGGATCGCCAGCCGATCGACACCTGGCGCGAGGGCTATCCGTACGACACCCGCATGGATGTGCGTGAGTATGAAATGGAGAAGCGACTCCTGCAGATCGAGCTGCTCAAGCTCCAGAACTGGATCAAGGACACCGGCGGACGCCTCATCATCGTCTTCGAAGGTCGCGACGCCGCAGGCAAAGGTGGCACCATCAAGCGATTCACCGAGCACCTGAATCCGCGTGGAGCACGGGTGGTGGCGCTCGAGAAGCCGAGCGAGCGTGAGACGACGCAGTGGTACTTCCAGCGCTATGTGCAGCATCTGCCCGCCGCTGGCGAGATGGTGATGTTCGACCGGTCTTGGTACAACCGCGCTGGAGTCGAACGCGTCATGGGGTTCTGCACTGATGAGCAGTATGACGAGTTTGTGCGCCAGGTCCCCCTGTTCGAACGCATGCTGGTCAACGACGGCGTGCACCTCGTCAAGTTCTGGTTCTCGGTGTCCTCGGCCGAGCAGCGCACGCGATTCGCGATCCGCCAGGTGGACCCGGTGCGCCAGTGGAAACTTTCGCCGATGGACCTTGAGTCGCTCGACAAGTGGCAGGCCTACACGTTGGCAAAGGAGACGATGTTCGCTCGTACCGACACCCCCGACGCTCCCTGGACAGTCGTCAAGAGCAACGACAAGAAGCGCGCCCGCGTCGGTGCGATGCGTCATGTGTTGGCGCGGTTCGACTACGAAGGCAAAGACGTTGCTCTCGTGTCGAGGCCTGACCCGCTCATCGTGGGACCTGCCGCAGAGATCTTCCGCGACGCTGCCGACTGAGTCGAGTCACCACCAGCCGTCCCGCCAGGCCCACGCCAAGCACCGCGGAACCCACCAGTGCAGATTCTTTGGGCAACGTCGCCACCAAGACAAGACAGCCGATGGCACCAAGAACATTGACCGCCCGAGGCCATACACGCTGCGAAGCTGACTGGGTGAAGGCTGAGACGTTCGCAATGAAGTAGTAGACCAAGACGCCGAATGACGAGAATCCGATGGCGCCACGCAAGTCGACCGTCATGACGAGCAGGCAGACAACCGCGGCAAGGGCCAGCTCCGCACGATGAGGTACGGCAAAACGCGGATGGACTGCACTGAGCCACGCAGGCAGGTCGTGGTGGCGAGCCATCGCAAGAGTCGTCCGGCCCACGCCAGCGATGAGCCCAAGAAGGGCCCCGAGCCCCGCGACGACCGCTCCGACTCGAACGACTGGTTCGGCCCACGCAGCACCCGCCGCATCCACGACGTCAACGAGTGGGGCGCTGCTCGCGGCAAGCACGGCTGGCCCCGCGACGGCGAGGGCCACGGCAGCGATGACCACATAGATCACGAAGGTCACCGCTAGAGCAATCGTGATGGCGCGAGGGATCGTGCGGGCAGGATTGACCACCTCCTCGCCCATCGTGGCGATGCGCGCGTACCCGGCGAACGCGAAGAACATCAAGCCCGCCGCCTGCAACGTCCCGTATATCCCTCCCTCGCCGAATCCGGAGCTGAGGGATCCCGAGCTTTGGCCGCCAAGGATCGCTGCCGCCACGATCGTGGCAAGTGCCACCAGGGTCAACGAAACAAGGACACGCGTGACCCAAGCGGTCTTGGTCACGCCGCGATAGTTGAGACCTGCCAGCGCGATCACACAGACGACCGCGATGCCTCGAGCAGCAAGATCGTGGCCGGGCAGGGCGTACGTGGCGACCGTCAGCGCCATCGCTGCGCACGAGGCAGTCTTGCCGATGACGAAGCACCAACCGGCGCCGAATCCCCACCACGGCCCCAACTGTTCGCGGCCGTAGATGTAGGTGCCGCCTGACGTGGGATAGACCATGGCAAGTTGTGCCGAGGCCACGGCGTTGCAGTAGGCGATGACACCGGCGATCAGCAGACCGACCAGCAATCCGGTGCCAGCGGCCGACGCGGCGGGACCGAGCACCGAGAACACCCCGGCACCGATCATGGATCCGATGCCGATCAGTGCGGCGTCGGGGGTGCGCAACTTCCTGGCGAATGCAGGGCTTGGAGAACTCACCCTCTCATCATGGCGGTGACCAAACGTCCGCGGTGCCATGCCTCGGTCGAATCGCGCGTGCCGTATCGGTATTGAGGCCGAAGGCGTCGGTCCCGGTGACCAGTTGTGAGACGTTGCCGGGGAAGACCGCAACGAAGAACGCCGCAACGATCCAGCCGAGGCGAACGCAATGGTGCGGCAGCACGATCAGCGCTATCCCAAGCCATACCTCCACGACACCCGAGGCGATGACGATGAAATCGACACTGAACGGCACCCACACAGGGACTTGCGCCTGGAACTCGGACCTGCTCCAGGTGAGGTGGCTGATGCTGGCA
>JAOPXA010000084.1 GCA_025965395.1 Nocardioidaceae bacterium
TCGTAACGACGGGGCCTGACAAAACCTTCCCCCACCACCCACCACCACCGCTCGCGAGTCGTTCACGGTGGGTCGCGAGTCACGTACGGTTGTCGAGTGACCGCCACTCATCCTGCTCGTCATCTCAGCATCTCGATCAACTGCACGCCTAGCGATGTGTATGCGTTCGCATCGCGACCCGAGAACCTGCCCCGTTGGGCGGCGGGTCTCAGCGGGACCATCGAACTCACCAACGGTCATTGGATCGCTGAATCACCCATGGGACGGGTCACTGTGGCATTCGTGGACGACAACAACCTGGGTGTGCTCGACCACGTCGTGACACTTCCCGATGGCCAAGAAGTCCTCAACCCACTGCGTGTCTTCGCCAACAACGACGGAAGCGAGGTGGTCTTCACGCTCTTCCACCTGCCGGGCGTTGATGGCGCCGCGTTTGAGCGCGACGCCGCGCTGGTGGGGAAGGATCTCGCGACTCTCAAGGCCTTGCTTGAAGCCTCGGTCAGTTAGCTCTCGCCAAGCTTGGACATCCACTGATCCGGCGCGGCAAGCACCTCGAACCCAAATCTCCTATAGAAGTCCTGCGCGTCGCCGGTGGCCAAGACAATGCGCTTGAGATCGAGACGATCGAGTTCGTCGCAGATCAACGCGATCAGGCCGGCACCGATTCCGCGTCCGCGTTCGGATGGATCGACAAAGACGTCACACAGCCACGCGAAAGTCGCGCCATCGGTGACCACGCGAGCGTATGCAACCTGCTGGCCACCTAGCCGGAACACGGCAAAATTTCGAGAACCCAGGATCGCCGCATCTTGAGTTTCACGCGTCCGGCCAAGCGCCCAGTAGGCATCCCGACTGAGCCAGGTGTGTATGAGCCCGCGATCCATTCGATCGGTATCCGTCGAGAACTCATATCCATCAGGAATCTCCGATACCTGGCGCGTCACTGGACGAACCAGATCAGCGCGGCCAGGTTGATTTCAGCGGTCACCGTGTCACCATCCGCGGGTGCGCCACTCGCCGAGATGTGGCCGCTCCGCTCCGAGTGTTGTGTCCTTGCCGTGCCCTGGATACACCCACGTGTCGTCGGGCAACCGGTCGAAAACCTTGGACTCGACTTCATCGATCAATCGTTCAAAATCGCCAGGTTCCCACGTCTTGCCGACGCCGCCCGGAAAGAGGCTGTCGCCAGTAAACAGATGCGGGTGGCCGTCAGGATCGTCATACAAGAGTGCGATCGAGCCGGGCGTATGTCCGACGAGGTGGATGACCTCGAGCTCAGCTGCCCCCACCCGCACGCGTGCACCGTCGTTCACCCGGAGCGTCACCGGCACGGGCAACGCATCAGCATCGGCCTCGCCCGCGATCGTCTCGGCACCAGTGGCCTCGACCACGGACTCGAGCGCCTGCCAATGATCGGCGTGCTGATGAGTTGTGATCACCCGTGAAAGGCCACCGTCACCCACCAGTGCCAGAACGGCATCCGCGTCGTTGGCCGCATCGATCAGAACTTGTTCGCCCGTGATCTCGCAACGCAGCAGGTATGCGTTGTTGTCCATGGGTCCCACGGAGATCTTGCTGATCGTCAGGTCCTCAATCGAACGAACATCCGCCGGACCGCCGCCTCTTACCTCGCCTGTGTACGTCATGACACCAGCCTGCCAGACGTAAGCGACTCCCCACCCGCCGTAGGCGACTCGCGGGGGGCTAGAAGGTGACGGGAAGCTCTTCGACGCCGAAGACAAAAGAGAGCTGGCGGAACTTGAGCTCTTCTGGCGGCACCGCAAGCGCAAGCGCAGGGAACCGGCGCAGCAACTTGGGATAGGCGATCCGCAGCTCCATACGGGCTAGCTCCGCACCGATGCACCGATGGATGCCATGACCGAAGGCGAGATGGCCCGACTTCGGCACACGGTATGGATCGAACGAATCGGGATCGTCACCAACGACCGCCCCATCGCGATTGGCACCGCTCAATGAGCAGAGCACCGTGTCGCCCGCCCGAAGCTCCTGACCGAACAGCGTCATGTCGTGTTTGGCGATCCGTGGGAAGGACACCTGCACGACCGTGAGGTAGCGGAGCAGTTCCTCGACCACCCGATCAACGTCCTCACTCGATCCCTCACGGACCAGTTTGGCGTGCTCGGGATCGCGCAACAGCACGAGTGCGCCGAGCGCGATCATGCCCGCCGTGGTCTCGTAGCCACCGGTGAAGACACCATCGGCAAGGCCTGCAAGGTCGAAGTCACTGATGGTGTCGCCCTCGTCGCGAATGATCTGACCGATCAGCCCGGGGCCGGGCTCCTTGCGTTGCTTGGCAACTGCCTCGAAGAGGAACTCGCGCTGCTCCGACACCGCACCGAAGGCTCCCGCTCCCCCGCCGGTCGCGTCGAAGCGCGCACTGCCGAGTTTTTCGAACGCGTCACGATCGTCGTAATCGAGCCCTAGCAGGTCGCAAATTGTCTGAAACGGCACGGGGAACGCCAACAGCTTGGCGAGGTCGGCACCAGATCCGGCTGCTTCGAGCGCGTCGAGCTGAAGATCGACCCGCTTCTCGATCAACGGCTCGAGCCGAGCGAGTCGTCGCATCGTGAATTCAGGAGTGAGGATCTTGCGGAGCCGCGTGTGCTGCGGCGCATCGGTGAAGCCGAGTCCGCCGATGTCATCGGCCGTCGTGGGTCCATCGCCGTTGAACAGATGCCGGATGTCGGTGCTGTAGCTCGTGCGATCGGCCAGCACCTGACGCGCTTCTTCGTAGCCCGTCACCGCGAAAACCCTTAAGTTAAAGGGAAATTCGAGCTTCTTCAGGGGACCTTCGGCACGCATCTCGGCCAGAGCAGGCACCGGATCGGTGCCGATCCGCTGCAGCGGAATCTTCGTCGCCTCAGGCACGATCGAGATCTTCGAGAGGTCGATGCCGTTCTTTTGGATCCGGCGCACTACATATGCAGCCGTCCATGAACGCATACGTGCTCTGATCCCCAACATAGGGGTCAAATTTACACCCCCCAGTTGCGAACGCCCGTACGCCGTACCAAGGTTGAACGATCAAAGGCTGAAACTTAGCCACCAGTCGAGGGGGACGGTGTGTTATGAGTGAGACGAAGACCGAAGAAAGCCAACCAGAGCTCAAGAGGGTGTTGGGCTCAAAACTGCTCTTACTCTTCATCGTGGGCGACATTCTCGGGACCGGGATCTACGCACTTACCGGGCAGGTGGCGGGTGAGGTCGGCGGAGCCGCGTGGGTTCCGTTCATCGTGGCGTTCGTGGTGGCAACACTCACCGCACTCTCGTACCTTGAGCTGGTCACCAAGTACCCGCAAGCCGCAGGCGCTGCGTTGTACGTGCACAAGGCGTTCGGCGTGCACTTCCTGACCTTCATCGTCCTGTTCACCGTGATGTGCTCGGGGATCACCTCCGCATCCACCGCATCCCGCGCGTTCGCGTCCAACATGAAGGCCGCCTTCACCGGCAACGAGCCGGCTGCGAGCGATCCGGCTTTGCTCTTCATCGCTGTCGCCTTCTTGCTGCTGGTGATGTTCATCAACTTCCGCGGCGTGGCCGAAGGCGTGGGGACGAATGTGGTCCTCACGCTGGTGGAGCTGTCGGGGCTCTTGATGGTCATCTTCATCGGGTTCTATGCCATCGCCGGCGGCAAGGCCGACTGGAGCGCGGTCGTCGCGTTCGACACCCCCGGAGACAAGAACGTCTTCCTTGCCGTCACCGCCGCCACCTCGCTGGCGTTCTTCGCCATGGTCGGTTTCGAAGACTCGGTCAACATGGCGGAGGAAACCAAGGACCCCTCGCGGATCTTTCCGAAGATGATGCTGACGGGCCTTGGGCTGACCGCCGTGATCTACGTGCTCGTCTCGATCTGCGCCGTGGCCATCGTGCCCGTGGGCGAGCTCGCCAACAGCTCGGTCCCGCTCGTCAAGGTCGTCGAGACAGCTGCACCAGACTTCCCGATCGGCAAGCTGCTCCCGATCATCTCGATGTTTGCGGTGGCCAACTCCGCGCTCATCAACATGATGATGGCAAGTCGTTTGCTCTATGGCATGTCGCGTCAGGGCGTCCTGCCGAAGTTCTTGTCGATCGTCCACGAGGGTCGCCGCACACCGTGGGCAGCCATCATCTTCACGACGGTCATCGCAATCGGACTCGTCACCTTCGTCTCGAGCGATCCCGAGGGCGAGGTCGTGGCCCTCCTCGGCGGCACGACCTCGCTGCTGCTCCTCGCCGTCTTCACGATCGTCAACATTTCGGTGCTCGTCCTGCGCAAGGACCGTGTCGACCACCCGCACTTCAAAACCCGTACGGGCGTCGCAGTGACGGGAGCCATCGCGTGCGCCTACCTCGTCCTGCCGTTCGCAGGACGAGACTCCGGTGAATACAAGATCGCTGGCTGGCTGCTCGTGATCGGCATCATCATGTGGGCGATCACGCACTTGACGAACAAGCGAGGGTCGGGCGGCACGGCAGCCGAGATCGACCCCAGCAAGATCGAGACCTAGAAGGCCGAATCCTTCTTCTTGCTGGGATCCCTGCGCGTGACGATGAGGCTCGCCGCAGCGGTCACGGCCAACGTCACCACGATCACACCGAGGCTCAACAACGTCGGGATCTCCCAGACCTCCACGTGCTCGCCGCCGTTGATGAACGGCAACTCGTTCTCGTGCAACGCGTGGAGCACGAGTTTGACGCCGATGAACGCGAGGATGAACGCAAGTCCGTACGAGAGATAGATCAGTCGGTTGACCAGATCCCCAAGGAGGAAGTACAGCTGCCGCAACCCCATGAGAGCGAACACGTTGGCCGTAAAGACTAGGTAAGGCTCTTGCGTGAGACCGAAGATCGCGGGGATCGAATCGAGCGCGAACAGAAGGTCGGTCGTGCCGAGCGAGATAATCACCAAGAACATCGGGGTGACGACGCGTTTGCCGTTCTCGCGGACGATCAGCTTGAGCCCGTCCCACTTTTCGGACACGGTGACGTGCTTGCGGGCGAAGCGGACGACGGCGTTGTCGCCGTCGTCGGAGTGGTCGTCGTCCTTCGTCAGGGTGTAAGCGGTGTAGACCAAGAACGCCCCGAAGATGTAGAAGATCCAGGAGAAGTT